>NZ_JAUBVR010000178.1:0-1783 GCF_036705955.1 Microcoleus sp. A6-C6
GCTTCTAACAATGGTGAATTTATCTTAAAATATACTCATCACTGATGAACAGTGTTCAATAAGATGCGTTCCCCCTGAGTTGTCATTGGTCATTAGTTGTTTGTTAGTAGTGGGTTATAATAACTAACAGAAAATTCCCAATTCCCAATTCCCAATTCCCAATTCCCAATTCCCAATTCCCAATTCCCAATTCCCAATTCCCGAAGAGTCTTTCATTCAACTCAACTCATTTCCTCCTCAAGTTCCGAATGATATCTCGGACATAACCAATTGCTCGGCACCAAAGAAGGCCATCCCTCCCGCAGCGCTTCCAAACAAACAGCACGCACAGTTAATTGACAGTCAAGGAGTTCTACACCAGCTTTATCAACTTGCTTTTTGCCTATTTTTAAAATCGATTCATCACTAAATTCAAAGGTTTTGTGACACTGAATGCAAACTAGGTGATGGTGGTGGTGCAATTCCGGCAAATTTAGTTCGTAATGCTTGTGTCCTTCTGCTAATTCTAATTCACGCAAAATTCCAATTCTTGCTAATAAATGCAGCGTTCTGTAGACAGTAGATAAGCCAATTCGTTCTCCTTGACCTTGCAAAGTATTGTATAATTCTTCCGCACTCAAATGATTACCTTGTCGCAGAGTTTGAAAGACGCTCAAAATAGTTTCTCGCTGAGGAGTCAGGCGGCAGCCTCTCTGGTTTAGTTCTACTTTGAGTGAGTTAGCGCTGTATAAATTCATCGCGAATTTCTCCAAATAATTGTGATACATCCCCCTGAATCAGGGGGAATTTACTAGCTTCTCATTCCGGTTGCTAAAGGTGGAACAGAAGAATTGGTCGGCATTTCTGCATAATCTTTGTGAACCCTAGAGCAATGTTGCTGGCAAGAATTGGCAAAACAAGTCTTCGGTTCAAAGTCAGTACAGCCGATCGCGTCCTCAGTACAAGCAACGCACGGCCGCACCGTACATTTGAGACGGTAATCATTAGTAAAAAATTCGCAATTGGAACAAGGAATTTGATGCAGACGCCGGAGTTGCTGGAATCCCTCTCGCAATGCTAGCGAAGCACTCCACAAAAACACGAGCGTCAAAATACTGATACAGAAGCAGTAAATAACAACAGTCATAGGGTAATTTCTCAAAAAACACACAAATTGGAAACAGATTTAAGTCAGCAATAAAGTAAAAATAAACTTGGTTTCTGACTTTAATCGAATTCAGCTTCTATTCAAACGGGCGCGAGAAGCGTGCCAGATGTGACCGGCAAGGGCTAATATACCCAAGAAAAATTGTGCGTTTGTCAATCTCAGGCGATCGCTCCCGTAGAATTCAACAGGATAAATAATCGTGTTATATCCCGCAAACGTACAGGAAACAAAAGCCATAAAAGCCAAGCCAGCTAAACTAAATGTGACCACCAAATCTTCCAAATTGTCAACACTGGCCAAATGAGTTTGATAGGCGTAGATAACTAACGGATCGAGAGTAGGACTCAAAACAGTGCGTACTTCCTGAATAGTCGAGTCGTACAAACCGCCGAAAAACATCGCTTTAGCTACCAGAAACAGCGCGCCTAATCCCAAGAAAATCAAGTGATGTCCCAGGATAAAACCAAGTTTTTTCTAGTCTTCCCATTCAAAGTGGAACTTGGCAGGAAGACCTAGAGTAAATACTCCTGTCCAAAAAGTAATTAAAGCTGCTTGACCGACTTGACAACTCCCCAGCCCTAAAGGGACGGGGATTCATAAGACCATAATTTAAGTCTTACAGGTGCTGACAAATCA
>NZ_JAUBVR010000179.1:0-1734 GCF_036705955.1 Microcoleus sp. A6-C6
CCCTACTGACTCCTTCAAGGCAAAGCCCTAAAGTTGTCGCTACTTTTCGCAAAATGTTTGCAGCGCCGTTGCAGTCTGCATTAATTTTGCTTCCATCTTTTGAGTGATACAAGCCACGCTTGACACGTTTCCCAGACTCTTTCCACCCTTCGGGTTTTTCACCGAACTTAGGTAGTTCATCCGAATCTAAAAAACTCGCCTTACTCGTATAGCTTTCTTCAGTTTCAACAAATTGAATGCCATGTTGTTCGCAAAGCTGAGAAATCCTATCCTTTAATCGTGCGGTAGGAATTTGCACAAAACTTTGATTAGTTTTACTTCCAAGATTGATTTCTTGACGCATTCCTTTGTTCCAGCCAAATACGATAGTGCCTATTTGGTTCTTTAGGCAGTGATTCAATACCAATCTAGCTGCTTTATTGACGGCATCCCTAACTTGTCTATTTCGTTTTTCCGTAATTCTCCCTAATTGTTTAGACCAAAAGCCTTGAGGCTTGTCCTCTTTGACTCCTGCAACTCGTTTGTTGTACCACTGATTTAATGATTTTAGGTGCAGTCCATCTACAATTAAACTTGTCCCCACATTAGACACACAGGTCAGCCAATTATTTAGCCCTGGGTCAATACCTAGAGCTTTACTAGCGTCTAACTCAACTGCTATCGGCGGGACTTTATAGACAAATTCAGCATAAAATTGCCCATTTCTTGGCAAGATGCGAATTTCTCGGATTTTGTCGTAATCCAAGTTTGACGGCATTGGCAGATAGAATTCACTAATTCCAAACCATAGTTTAACTTTACCTCCTAGGGGAAACCTTAATTGCCCATTTTTTAACTTTACATCCGCCTTGGGAAACGTCGCCAGCTTAAGGCTGTTTTTGCGGTATCCCGGCAGTTTAGGGTGTTGTGTGACCGTACCTTTTTTGATGCCCTTAAGTAGTCCAATATAAGACTGAAATGACTCTGCCACAGTCGTTAAAGTCTGTTGAGCTACGTGAGAATACAATGCCTTGAAATGGGGATTGCCTTTCAACAGTCTGTGTAAAGTGGCTTTCCTTGGGAATTTCCCAGTTTTGAAATACAATTGCCGAGAATAGTAAAGCCCGCAATTGGCTAATTTGTTTGATTCTTCACAAACAAATTCTAGGATACTTTTCAAAGCTTGATCTGGGCTAATTAAATTTTGTTGGCAACCATAGTTAAACATTTTTTTGATTTTCAATATACTGCTTAACTACTGAGATAGGCGCACCACCGACAGTTGAAATAAAGTAACTGTTAGTCCACAGCGTCGGCAATCGGCTCTTTAGCCAAGGAAATTCTTGGCGAAGATATCGAGATGAGCGCCCTTTCATGTAACGAATTAGTTTGGCAATCCCAAATTGAGGATCGCATTCGACTAAAAGGTGGACGTGATCTGGCATTACCTCCATCTCGATCAATTCACTCTTAAACTCAGTCGCCACATCTAATAATATCTCTTTCAGACGAGTCTCAACGCCTTCAATTAAAACCTTGCGACGATATTTGGGACACCACACGATGTGATATTTGCAAGAGTAGACAATGTTTTTGTTTGACTTGTATTTAATGCTCATACTATAGTTATACAGCATAAAGCTGTATATGGTGCTAATTCAGCATTAAGCTTTGTTAAATACTGAAGGCGGTTGAAACCGCTGCCGACTTATCCCCATGTCTAAAGCCAGGGGCTTGCATCTCGCTTTTCGGTCA
>NZ_JAUBVR010000120.1:0-10390 GCF_036705955.1 Microcoleus sp. A6-C6
CACATTGATAACGCCTTTGAAAGTCCCTTTGTGGTCTTAGTCAAGAATCCCCCTGATTCATCAGTGGGGAGTATCAACAATCTGACAACACTGATTCTATACGACAATCAAATTACCACAGTTATTATTTGCAACAGTCTCCGCGACGCTTATCCCCAAATCTTCAACTTGCTCAAACGCTACCATAATAGATTGGGGATAAATCTAGACCAGAAATGGATGTCCCCTGTGGGAGAATTTGCAAGTCCGGGCCTGTGGAACTATGAGCTCGATAGCATGACGATCGAGTCCGAAGCAGACACCACACTGAGTTTGCTAATGTACCAATTGGTTGAAAGCTACGTGCGATCGGAACAAACGATGGGGAATGTTTTTCCTAATCATTTGTTATCCCTTAAATCCCCTAAAACCCCCACGACTTTGTTTAAGTAAATCTATTTGGCGCACTGGTATATCTCTTCATTAGGCGTCAATATTTCCCAAAATACACAAGAAATACTTCGCTGCAAAAAGCTGCTTTTAGAGCATTGCGGTTGGATATTTTCCTTTGAAAAAATTTGTTATGTGTCCGATCGCCCCCGCCACCTGCGCTTTGACAGTTAAAACCGCTTGCACGCGGAAGCAGAACCTGCGATCGAGTTTGCAGATGGATGAAATTTTTACTATTATCATGGTGTCAAATTGCCTGAAGAATACGGCAAAGTCCACCCAAATCAATGGCAATCGCAATGGCTTTTAACAGAAGAGAATGCCGAACTGAGGCGAGTGTTAATTCAAGGAATTGGCTACGATCGCATTTGTCAACAGTTGTCAGCAAAACAAATAGATAGTTGGCAGGAATATGCACTATTACAAATAGATAATGCCGATGTAGAGTCGATTTGTTTGTTAAAAATGACTTGTCCGAGTACGGGATTCATTCACGCTTTGAGAGTGCCGCCTAACCTGACATCAGCTAGGGAGGCAATTCGCTGGGTAAATTGGGATATTGATGCAGAGGAATTTTCCGTGCAGACTTGATCTAGTTGCGGCGGCAGTATATAATTAAATCAAGTTTGATTAGCAGTCGCAATGTGTGCTTGCCTGAGTCCTGCGTAAGTCCTGAGCAAGAAGGAAGAAAGAAGAAGCGAAAAAACTGCTTTTTTGGGTTCCCAGGCAAAACTAATTGGTGTCAACTTAATGTGAAACCCCGATTGTGGCATGGGGTTTAAACCCTTGCAGGAAACCTTAACTCCTTTTCAGACGACTGTTCCACTTATTATGCCAATTCCGCATTTATAATCCACTTTATATTGAGCGATGGTTGTCGCCACTACACACAAAAAGCCCGCCTTCGGAGGCTTTAAGATTAAAGTTTAAAAATAATTTTTGACTTTACAGATCCAAAATTAGAGATTCAGCGTATATTACTAATGAACGCAGTACAAAATTTCATAAGTTCGCACCGCTAAAAATTTCAGCTTGCCTGTTTGCAGTTGAGCTGCGATCGCCCTTGGCTACACAGCCAACTATAAAATACGGTTAAGTGAGCGGTATTTAGGAGTGGGTTTATTTGAATCGGGGGGAGGGTTTATGTATCATTTTAGCTGCGTGTAATACTTTTATGGCAACCAACCCCTACAGCCGAAAATAAGAAAAACTATCCTAAAAGTGCGAATTTGTGATGTTTTGACTGAGAATACCACCGCCGTTAGGCAACGGAAGTATCAAAATTAGAGGGTGATTAGAGCATGGCAGAAATAAGAGACAACGCACAAGCAAACTTGCTAGCCGGAACTCCAGAAGATGACCTGATTTTTGGTTTAATGGGCAATGACACCATTGCCGGAAACTCTGGTAATGACAGCATTTATGGAGGAAAGCAAAGCGATTTAATTGAGGGAAACTTAGGTCAAGATTCGATTTTTGGAGATTTAGATAACGACACTATTAACGGCGGAGAAGGTAACGATTTTTTAGTTGGCGGAAAAGGCAGCGATTCCATATCCGGTAACTCCGGGAATGATGTTTTGTCGGGCGATCGAGATACTGATGTCCTCATAGGCGGAGACGGGGCAGACGTATTTGTTTTGAGGCGCTACGCTGAGGCTGAACCTTTCCGTACCAGCGGCGGTGTTAATTTGGGAAACGCGGACGCGATCGCCGATTTTGTACCAGGTACAGATTTAATCGGTTTGGGCGAAGGTGTCAGTTTTAGCGACTTGAATATTTTGGAAGCTGGAAACGATACTGTTATTCAAGACCGGGTGACTGGAGAATTCTTCGCGACTCTCAAAGGGGTGAGACAAAGTTCGATCGGTCCGGCCAATTTCACTAATAATATTAACAGCATTGTTCCCAACCCCCCGCCTCCACCGCGGACAACGGCTTATGCTTTAACTCCTGCTAATCGGATTGTCGGTTTTAGTCTTTCCAATCCGGGAAGTGTGATCTCAGATTTTCCTGTGACTGGATTGCAAGCGGGAGAAAGTTTGCTGGGAATTGATTATCGCCCCGCTAACGGTGTGCTTTACGGTGTGGGTTCTAGCAATCGCTTGTATACTGTCAATCCGATGACTGGGGAAGCAAGTCCAGTGGGTAACGGGCAGTTTGCTGTTCCTCTAACTCCGGGGGCTGCGGGTTTTGATTTCAATCCGACAGTCGATCGCATTCGGTTTGTCAATCAAGCGGGTCAAAACGCTCGCCTCAACCCCGATAACGGGGCAGTTGTGGATTTTGACACGCTGGCGGGGGGAATTCAACTCGACGGGAATTTGGCTTACCGGGCGGGCGATCGCAATTTTGGGTCAAGTCCAGGGGCTGCGGCTGCTGCGTATACTAACAATTTTGCAGGGGCAACTTCGACCACACTATTTGCAATTGACAGCGATTTGGATGTTTTGGTGCGACAAGATCCGCCGAATAATGGAGTGTTGAATACGATCGGATCTTTGGGAGTTGATGCTTCTAGCGTTCTCGGCTTTGATATTAGGAGTATTGGCGGCCGCGATGTCGCAGTGGCGGCGCTGGCAGTTGGGGGCATTTCCGGCTTGTACAATATCAATTTAAGTAGCGGTCAAGCTTCCTTTGTCGGTCAAATTGCCGACGGGAGACAGATTAACGGTTTGGCTTTGCCTTTGCCTACAGCTTACGCTTTAACTGTCAGAAATGGCGCCGAAACAATTGTCGGTTTTAATGAGGCGGCACCGCGGGCTATTCTCAGCGACGTGGCAGTTACAGGGTTGCAGCCGGGAGAAAGTTTGCTGGGAATTGATTTTCGCCCCGCTAACGGTTTGCTTTACGGTGTGGGTTCTAGCAATCGCTTGTACGCGATCGATCCCGTGACTGGGGCTGCAAGTCAAGTCGGTAGCGGGCAATTTCCTGTTGGTGTGACTCCGGGGGCTGCGGGTTTTGATTTCAATCCGACGGTGGATCGAATTCGGTTTGTCAATCAAGCTGGTCAAAACGCCCGCCTCAACCCGGATACAGCGGCAGTTGTGGATACTGACACGCTGACGGGGGGAATTCAACTCGACGGGAATTTGGCTTATGCTGCGGGCGATCGCAATTTTGGAAATTCTCCGGGGGTGGCGGCTGCTGCGTATACTAACAATTTGCCTGGGGTAAATTCGACAACTTTGTTTGCCATCGACAGCAATTTAGACGTTTTGGTGCGGCAAGATCCGCCGAATAATGGAGTGTTGAATACGATCGGATCTTTGGGAGTCGATGCTGGTACCGTTATCGGCTTTGATGTCAGGAGTGTGGGCGGTAACGAGAGGGCTTTGGCTGCGATCGAGGTTGGCGGAGTTTCGAGCCTGTACAATATCAATTTGACGACCGGTCAAGCTTCGATTGTAGGTCAAATTGGCGATGGCAGGGGATTTAAAGGCTTAGCACTGACTTTGATTTAAATAGGGGAAGGAAGAAGGAAGAAGGAAGAAGGAAGAAGGAAGAGAATTCCCGATTCCCAATTCCCGATTCCCGATTCCCAATTCCCAATTCCCAATTTGAGTTAATCTATTATTTTGACAACAAAGATAAGATGTTATCTCAAGTTTTCTACTTGCTCCGCTCTCGTGCTGACGGCAAATATATCAGCGCTTGTCCCAATCCAGATTCGGCGGTGAGTTACCTGCTGATCTTTCGCGAAGACTATGACGCTTTGAGCTATCTGAATGCCCACGCAGCGGATGTTGCCGATCGATTCGGAGTAGAATCGATTTCTGGTTCTCAGGTCAAAAAGCTACTCGAACGTTGGGGATTTAACGGTGTGGGGGTTGTTCAAGACCCGCTGCTGCCGAATATTGAGTTTTTATTGACAAAGAATTGACAATTAACAACATTTGTGTTTAACCCGGTTCCTGGAAGGAATCGGGTTTTTTGGTGAAGTTTTTGGGCGATCGCGCGATCGAGCTTGTCAACTTCCGTGCCCCATATCTAGTGCAAATTGTCAAATATATTAACCTTTTACCCTAAATCTGAATCCTGTTGTATATTCGTAGTTTGATATATTCCGACACGTCAGTACACAACCTATGGTTCGAGAATTAGAGCGATCGAGTGCCCGCGAGAAACGCAACCTGTCCGATTTCCCCGAAACAGCACCCGCAGCCAATCCAGTATTTTTTAGGACGTACAGCCGCCGTACCGAGACAGGGCGGGAGACTTGGGCCGAAGTGTGCGATCGAACAGTCAAGGGGCTCCAAAAGCTCGGAAACCTCACCCCCGAAGAAACACAACTGCTGCACCGGATGCAAAACGAGCTCAAAACCCTCGCTTCAGGCCGCTGGCTGTGGGTAGGTGGCAGCAAATGGATCGAACAGCCAGAGAACTTTTCCGGCGCATATAACTGTTCGTCAACAAATATTATCGACTGGCGGGCCTTTGGTTTATTGATGGATTTGGCAATGATGGGCTGCGGCACAGGTGCAGTCTTGGAACCACAATACATCAACCAACTGCCACCGATCCGCAACCGCTTAACCGTGACAGTCCAAGGTGCGATCGGCTCTACACCCGCTCAATCCCGCCGCCAAGAAACCGAAGTAAAAATAGACGAAAAAACTGCCACAATTTATGTCGGAGATTCCCGCCAAGGTTGGGTAAAATCCTATCAAGCTTTGCTGGAATTATCCACAGATGAAAGATTTGCTGGATCAGTTCAAATCTTCATCGATTTGAGCGACGTTCGCCCGGTTGGAGAACCTTTAAAAGGTTTTGGCGGAGTAGCAAATCCGGTGAAATTGCCCGACCTTTATCAGCGGTGCGCGGCAATTTTGAATAAAGCTCAAGGGCGGCAGTTAAATTCAGTTGAATGCTGCGTATTGATTGACGAAGCTGCGGTCACTATCGTCGCTGGAAATATTAGAAGGAGCGCGGGAATTCGTCAGTTTGATTCTAGTGATCAACTGGGGGCAAATGCTAAAAACAATCTGTGGCAACAAGATGCAAACGGCAACTGGAAAATTGACCCAGATCGAGATGCTTTGAGAATGGCAAATCACTCTCGTGTTTTTCATCATAAACCAACGCGGGAAGAATGTATTGATGCCGTTCGCCAACAGTATTATAGCGGAGAAGGTGCGATTCAGTGGGCGGGCGAAGCTGTAGCTAGAGCTAACGTTGACTTACTTTCAACGCCGAGTCTTAAACTTGAGTTTTTGAAAGCTTACGACGAAGGAAAATCTAAACAGTGGTTGCAAGAACGTCATCCTAATATGACGGATAAAGAACTAGATCATCGGTCAGTTCGTTTGGGTTTAAACCCGTGTGGTAAGTAATTTTGCCTCACGTTAAAAACCTCGCAAAATCGGAGAAGACTGAGATGTTAACTCCGAGGTAAGTAGGGGAATTAAAAATCCTTTACCACCGTAGAGCGTACCAGGTGAACCTTCTTTATTGAAGAACATAATCCTGGCAAGAGTGCGGGGCATCTACAACTAAAGTAGATGAAAAAGTACGCCGAGCTACAGGGAACATGGAATCTGTAGAACTAGAGGATAAAAAGCCTTTAGGGTAACATAACTGGAAATCATCGGCTCTAACTTCCACTGTAATCTTTCTGAGGTTCACCTCAATCAAATTGACCCTTACAATTTCAAAGAACAAGAGGAAGCTTTCACCGCCGCAGCTATATCTGTCGCGGTACTTCTCAATCACAAATTTCTTGAACCGCGCTATCAATACAGCCGCGAATTAGACCCGATCGTCGGTGTATCTTTTACTGGATTGTTCGATTTCTTCGTTCATGCTTTCGGCGTTGAGTGGCTGCGCTGGTGGGTGGAAGGCCGCCCGCAAACTCCGCAAGGAATCGTGTTTAAACAGCGGGAAGAAGAGTATTTGACTGGTTGGCGGGAGACCGTGAATCGGGTAGTTTGGGATTATTGCGATCGCCATTCCTTAAAACGCCCCAATCGCTGCACAACCGTGCAACCATCGGGTACTAAATCTCTGCTGACAGGCGCTTCTCCGGGGTGGCATCCGCCCAAAGCCCAGCGTTTCATTCGCCGAATCACTTTCGGCAAAAACGACCCTGTAGCCCTCGCCTGCATCGACTACGGATACAACGTGATTCCGTCTCAATCTGACAAAGATGAAAACGGCAATTTGCTGAACAATCCCTTCGATGAACGCTGTACAGAATGGCTGGTAGAAATACCCGTTGCTGTAAGTTGGGCTGACTTACCCGGTGCTGATGAAATTGACATTAACAAGTTCTCTGCGGCCGCACAAATGGACTTTTATATGCAGGTGCAAAAGTTCTATGTCAGACACAACACTTCGGCGACGATTGAGTTGCGGGAAAATGAAGTAGAAAGTTTGGGTACTCGGATTTATGAAGCGATTCGCGATGACGAAGGCTACATTTCCGCAGCACTTTTGGCTCGGTTTGATGCTCTGGAAACTTTCCCGCGTTTGCCCTTTGAACCGATTGAAAAGGAGACTTACGAGACAATGTTGAAAGACGTTTTAGTGCGTCGTCAAATTGATATTTTCCAGGTGGCACTGAGTCGTTATGACTTGGGTGAAATGATGGATTCGGGGCCTGCGGGCTGCGATTCTGATAAGTGTTTGATGCCTGAGACTAAGTAGATTTAGCTTTGGCTTAAATATGAGAAATCCCCTGGTTTTGGGGATTTCTTTTTTTGAGAATTACCGATCTGATGTTATGTAGCAAGTGTCAGGTTGCTGGGACTCTAGAAGGTCGGGGTTAAATATCACCACGAATTTCGCACCAGGAACCAAGCGACGGAGAATCTCCAGATGACCGTCCGCATCCGATCGAGTGCGAAACTGACCAACTGTCACACGCTGCATTTTGGGCAGCAAACGAACCATAATCCAAGGATAAAGTCGTTCTTTGTAAGGCATAATTAACTTGTCGACCTACGTATGGGAGCCAGAGCCAGTGCTGATAGGTTGGTAGCCGGGATGCACTGGCTTTCTGACGAACGCGATGTTCTCCTCTCATACTACGGACAAATTTGGGTTAAGTCAAGTTAACCATAGAAATTCTGAAATCGGTACAGTGAATGAGTAGTGTGGGTGAAAAACTCAAACAGCGACGGCAATCGCTGTCTTTGACGCAGCAGCAAGTTGCCGATCGATTGGGCGTGACTGTAACCACTGTAAAAAATTGGGAAGCGGGCAGACATATTCCAAAGCTGTATCTAGAACAGACGAAAGCATTGTGCGACCTTCTGAAGCTTTCCTTAGATGAACTGGTAGATTAAGTATTTGTAGGGTGCGTCGCTGCGAAATTTTCAAGCCTATCGACAGATTATCGACAGCGACGCACCCTACGGTATTTGTTGCGTGCAATAGCGGTATTGTATAATTGGATTAGCCTTTTTTTAGAGTTTGTAACTAATATCAACATGATCAGAGGTGCAATTCCAGATGATATTCCCACCAATTTACAAGAACAAATACTGCTGCAAGACGCTAAGGCTCAACCTGCCATCATGATTCAAGGTGGCTCCAGGAGACCACTAGGAGATGCTCCCAGATTGGTTGCCCACTATGGCGGTCAGCCTGAAGATTGGTATAAAATGGCTAGTAACCAAACCGCTATTATCGAGGGATATGTCGTTGAAATTCATTGGTATAGAAATACCTCCACACTGCAAAATGTGGAGTACAAAATTAAACGTACATACCCTAAAATAGCACCTAAAAACCAGTGAGGTTAATATATGAAAATTCGCTGCATTGCCAACAAAGGAGCAGACCTGCCGGAAAATTACCTAAATCCACCGCTAGACATTACCAAAGAAACTGAATTTAAATTGATAGTCGGTAAAGAGTATACTGTCTATGCTATCTCTGAATGGGAAGGAAATTTAGGGTACTATATTTGCGATGAGCGCTATACTTATTATCCTATAGAGAATCCAGCCCCGTTATTTGAGATAATTGATGGCAGATATTCTAGATATTGGCAAGTGCAATTAGCAACTAATGGTTTGTTAGAGATTGCTTTTGAGCATTGGTTTTCGATACCTGATTTTTACGATCGACTAACTGACGGAGAAGCAGAAGCAGTTTTGATTTTTGATAAAATAAGAGAACTCATGGACGCTGAAGCCGCAATTCCTCAACCTGAACCTTTCTCTATTGAAGAATTGCTGGCGTTGTCACCCCGTGAAATAATTGCCTTGACGGGGTGACAACCCTGTGAAGGAAACGCCTGTATCGACTCTAACGGTTTGTTTCCTCAACTATTTCGTAAGGTGCGTCGCTGTAAGATTGTCGATTTTTATGCAAGGGATTGTCGATGGCGACGCACCCTACAATTACTTCCCAGTATTATCTCTTCAACCGTTTACGTAATAATCCCGCGTTCCCTTCGCATTCATCGCTTCTCCGAGTCGATTTAACCCGTACACGTAAGCAGCAGTCCTCATACAAACTGACAATTCCTGAGATATTTTCCAAATTGCCTCTGTTTCCTCGACCATTTTGTGATGCAACCGCTGGTTGACTTCCTCTAGCGTCCAATACAGTCCGCTGCGATTTTGCACCCACTCAAAATAACTAACCGTTACGCCTCCGGCATTGACTAAAATATCAGGAATCACCTGAATTCCCCTCGCTTCCAAAATTAAATCAGCATCTGAATCAATGGGCCCGTTAGCTACTTCAAAAATGAACTTAGCCTTGACATCATTAACATTTTGTGCAGTGATTTGATTCTCCAAAGCTGCTGGAATTAGCACGTCTACATCTAAGGCCAAAAGTTGCTCATTTGTCAAGATTTCGTGTTCGATAATATTGCAAACAGAACCTTCGCAGTAAATAGCTTGGATACCTTTGTTAGACTCTTTAAAGCGTCGAATGCTGGGAATATCTAGCCCTTGTTTCGCATAAATTCCCCCTTGGGAATCGCTGACAGCCACAACTTTGTAACCTGCTTTCCAGAGCAATTCTGCTATTTCTGCACCGGCATTACCAAAACCCTGGACGGCTACAGTTGTCTCGCCAGGAATTCGGTTAAATTTGGGCAGGAGAGTTTGAATTACAAAAAAAGCACCCATTGCTGTTGCCGTATCTCGGCCCAAACTGCCGCCAATTGTCACGGGTTTACCTGTCACAACCGCTGGACAAAGCTGCCGTTTAATAATATTGTACTGATCCATCATCCAACCCATAATCATGGGATTGGTGTAGACATCCGGCGCGGGAATATCGATATCGGGGCCGATGAAATCTGCGATCGCATCGACATAGCCCCGGCTCAACCTTTCCAATTCAAATTTGGACAATTCTTTGGGATTGACAGTAATTCCGCCCTTGGCTCCTCCAAAGGGCAAGTTGAGAACCGCACATTTAAATGTCATCCAAAATGCCAAGGATTGCACTTCGTCGAGGGATACATTTGGATGGTAGCGTACTCCTCCTTTAGACGGGCCTCTGGTATTGTCGTAGCGTACTCGATAACCTTGGAAAATTCGCAGGGAACCGTCGTCCATCCGCACGGGAATTGATACTATTAAGCTGGATTTGGGATATTTGAGCCGCTCGATCGTATCCTCGGAAAGGGATACATATTTTAAGGCTCTTTCTAGTCGGCGACTGGCATCAGCAAATAATGATTCAGACATAAGATGAAGGAAGAAGGAAGAAGGAAGAGGGAAGAAGGAAGAGGGAAGGCGGAAGAGGAAAGAGGGAAGGCGGAAGAGGGGAGACAGGAGAAGAATTTGCCGGAAAGCTCTTGGTTAGCTGGCGTCTTAAATTTAATTGTTTTGGCTTAGCTGCTGGTTTTTCGATACTTTATAATTTAATCACAATTTCAGTCTAATTCTGCATAAGTGCCTTCTACATAAGCGCTGTCGTAAGGATTCAGGTAAAAAATAGTTGATTGAGAGCCGAAAAATATGGTAATGTAGTCAGATGAGCGAAAAGCCAG
>NZ_JAUBVR010000121.1:0-9998 GCF_036705955.1 Microcoleus sp. A6-C6
TATTTTCACCTGCCTATTACCATGACTGAAGTAATTTTTCAAGTACATTTTATACCAAATTAGATGCTCTTACCCTGCCGGCGAATCCCCATTAGCAGCATCTTTAATCACAGGATGAATTAAAGTCGATCGCAAACCTTGTCGAACTTCCGAATTCAAATACTTGCGCTGCAAAACCTGCCATTTTTGCCAAGCTGCGTAGCGTTTTTCTGCCAACAAACCAGCCAGTTTAGGCAACTTTTTTTGCAAATCGCGATCGACAAAATCCGTCAAAAATTCCCCTAAAACTTGACTGTCTTGAATATCACCCAAACATTCCTGAACAGCTTTCACATCTTCGACATAACCTTCATAAGCCGGGCCGTAAAAATCGCCAAACAGATTCATCAAATAGCGAACCCGCTTAGCTTGTTTCCGCAAATCATGCAGAATAGTTCCCTCCGCTGCTAACTTCTCTTCCACAGCCGACTCATTCAAATCCTCACAAACTTTAACTTTGCCATCCTCATATTCTGTGCCCAGCAGCCAAGCCGGATGCAGGAAAAACTCGCTGACTTGAGGTAACAGTAAATCCGGCAAAACCTCAGCAATTGGCAAATGTTCGATCGCCCGAAACTGCGGTTTTTCCAGCCAATCCTCGATCGACTTTTTCAGCGATTGGTAACTTTTGCGCTCCAAAACAGCCCTCACCCCTTTCAAAGCCCGGCGCCGCTGTTTGAGTAAATCGAATACAGCCTCATCCAAAACTTCCTGCTCCTGGGGCGGCAAATTCGGATAATAGCGGTTTTGGAGACTTTCGAGCATCACGTCCAAGTCCCTGAGCGTTCCCAGAATCCGCCCCACCTTACCAATTTTGCGTTCAGAAGCTTCTTTTGGCAAGTCTAAAACCGGGGCAAAACCCGTTATAGCCGATCGCAAACGCCGCAATCCTACGCGCATTTGGTGAAGTTCTTCTGCATTTTTGTCTTGGATAACTTCAGCCTCGTGGGCTATTGTTTTGCGGAAATACTTGTCAATTGCACCAGAGGCTGCATCTCCGAGAGTTTTAACTTTTGCTGATTTTTTTACGTTCATGGTAGATGTAGAGTCCACTTTTGCGATCGACTTTATTTTTGATTTCAATGCTTTGCTAATCAGGGGTTATATCCTAGCACCGACTTTTAATTTATACACCAGCAATAATAATTCTTAATGTAATGTGCTTGACAATTTATACAAAATCACCAATTTTCATTCTAAAATCTTCAATTCTAAAATCTTCAATTCTAAAATCTTCAATCTCCCATCTAAAATCTAAAATCTAAAATCGAATTGCCCTCCCTCGCGCTTGGGCAAATAAAAATCCGATTTCTGGCGCGCTTTCCCAAATAGGTTAAGATCGCTCCAAACCGACATTTATTCGCCAAAGAGAGAGAGAGGGTGCGATCGGGAGGACAAGTTTTAAATTAAATCAAGTCCAGCTTGTCCGACTTCAAAGAGGCAGTTTAGCCTTTCCAGTCTTTGCCAGATTGTTCGAGCACGTAGGCAGCGATATCATCGATTTGTTCGGGCTTCAAACGACCCAGAAAAGCAGGCATAGCACTTTTGCCCTTAATTATCTGAGTGGTGATAGCTTCGATGGAATTCATGCCGTACTTTTCCAGAGCATCCTTTTTCAAGGTTTTCATTCCCATAACGACGTTGCCGCCACCGATGTGACAAGCAGCACAGTTGGCGCTAAAGAGCTTAGCTCCGTTAGCAGCATCGGCGGCCAAAGCAGGGCTGCCGAAGCCGACGGTAAAAATTGCGATCGCTAACAGGGCGATCGATAAGAGTCTTTTCAACACAGTTCTCCTCTAATGGACACCTTTGAAGGTGGTTCTTTAGTTATTTTACCTGTTTAATCAGGCACAAACACGCAGTCGCGATCGGGATTTTTCGAGTAATCTACCACTTGGTCGCAGCGGCAGTTCAACTCTCAAAATTATCCACGCCCCAGCCTGGAGCTTTCTGAGCCGCCCGGAGCACAAAAGCCGCCAAATTTTCAATCTCAGTCTGCGGCATCCAGCTTTCGGGTACTTGGCGGCACCAAAAAGTGTCCTCACTGCCGTCATAAGTCATCGGCTCTCTCAAATACGACACCAAACTATTGATGTTGCTGCGGGGAGGCGTTGCCCCCTTGAGATCTGCCAAAGACAGAGATATCATCGGATCAGGCAAAGTTGCTCCTCCGACGTGACAATTCAGGCAATTATTCTGGAACAACACCTTGCCGACAGAAAAATCCTGAGGCGAAAACAACCGAGTGTTTCCCTCAGCGTCCAATTCCATTGCTACAGGTTCCCTGGCTTGTAAATATCTATTCACGTAAGAATCGGTAGCAGCCAAAACAGGTTGAGGAGCCAGCAGCACGAGCGGCAAAATAATTAACATCCCCAATAGAAAGCAGAGAAAAACACCACGATGCAGCATAAGGGCGTAGAAAAGTCAATAATTCACTAACATTTGCTCACAAAATCGAATTTTCTTGTTGCACTCTGGCTTTCGTCAGCATCAACCAGTCCACAAGCTTAAGTCAGCGGGTTCGACTGGGGAGAATCAATCAGCAAGAGGTAAATTTGAGATTTCAGATTTTCGATAGAAAAACGGCCAGCCAGCAATCCTTGCCCAATCCCAGCCCCTCTCAATCCAAAATCCCAAATCTCAAATTTCAAATTGATTAGCGAGCGCCTTTACCGCCAGCCCACTGCTTGCCGACAATTTTCGGTTGCAACAGAATATGACCGGCAATCGCATACAAATCATCATCCGAGAGATTTCTCATCTCAGGGAAAATATCTGCACTCTTCATGCTCGGATGCACTTCGGAAATTTCCTGAAACCCGTCATAAGTCGTGGGATTTTTCATATAGTCCACCAGCGAGTCAATATTATTGCGGGGCGGGTTTGCCAAAGCCAGAGTTTCGGGACTCAAGTTCAAATTCGGGTCAGTTTTTGTCATGCCCGCAGCGTGACATTGAGCGCAAGCCGAGTTAAACAAGCGTTTCCCTTGCTGAACTTGTTTGAGGCTCAGCACCACTGGAGCGCCTTTGTCATTCAAAGTCACAGTGCGAAGCTCAGGACTCAGTTCGACAGCCATCGCACTGCTGACAAATAACTGAAATGTCAAGAATACAGCGGTCAGAGCAATGAAATATCTTTTAAGCATGGTTCTCCTTAAAAAAATCGGGCAAATTATTGAACGCTAAGAGAGCGCCTCGCTGGCAAACAGATTTCTGTTCAAAATTCCTTCCTGCTGCGACAACTGGCGAAAGTTTGTGCAGCCGTACCTTATAAAGGTAAAGGAATTTTGCGATCGATCTAATCTGTAATTCGTTTTGAGTCGCGCCTTTTTTCGAGAGTTGACATAATTGCCTTAACATCCTCCAAAGCCAAACGGGTTTGAGGGTGTTTGTAGGCAATTTCCAACTCGTCACACAAGCGGAGCACGTCTTCAACAGGGACGTTGAAGTCCTCTGCTATTTCTGCGATGGACAGGTCTGCAAAACCCATAATTTTTAGGTCGCTGACTGGTCAAAATTGAGTTAACGGCTATTGACTGAAAGCTGGACAATTTAACTAAAGCACAGGGGATTTAAGCCCCCACCTTTAGGTGGATTGTTTTTAGGCTGGGGCTTAAATCCCCTGCCTAAAAACTTCG
The DNA here is from genome assembly GCF_036705955.1 of Microcoleus sp. A6-C6. NCBI lineage: Bacteria > Bacillati > Cyanobacteriota > Cyanophyceae > Oscillatoriales > Microcoleaceae > Microcoleus > Microcoleus sp. A6-C6. The sequence continues at coordinate 3,680 of NZ_JAUBVR010000121.1, forward strand.
CTGTCAACTGTCAACTGTCAACTGTCAACTGTTAACAAGCGCTGTTAGCTGCCATTTGTTAGTTTCGTCTGAGATTTTGTTCGATCGCCAGCTAACTAACCGCTAACTGCCACTAAGCATTTTTGCTTACCTAAACTTCACAGCCCATCAACTTCCAACCAATATCATCCCATTGCCGCGTCTTTATTATCAATAGGACTTGGGCGCGCGGGGCTAAACACCCGGTATCTGCGTGCATTTCTCGCTACTAAACTTAATATTTTTCTAAGAAACCGGGTTTTTTTGGCAATTCCTCTGAAATTTTGGTAGACAAGATTGCAAAAGTTCTTTTAATCAGACTTTTGGGCGGGCTCGCGTGCCCACCCCACAAGAAAAAATGATTTTTGTGGGACGATGCTCTGAGCATCGTCCTAGCTAGGGCTGGCAATTCAAGTCTAGTCTCTCCTACAGACTCCACGACAGGAGTCAGGAGGCGCAATAGCTTAGGGAGAAAGCTTGAAAGCGTGAGTCGGCGCGGGCACAGGGTGGTAGCTGTCGCTGGCCTCGTGGGCGGGGAATTCCGAGTTTGCCAAGAAAGGCTGGGGCTGGTGGAGGCTGATCAGCCCAGCGAGAGTTTTCTTTAATTGAGTCCGGGGTACGATCAAGTCTACAAAACCGTGGGCGAAGGAGTATTCGGAAGTTTGATAATTTTCCGGCAGCTTTTCGCGCAGAGTTTGCTCGATTACCCGGCCGCCCGTAAAGGCTACTGTAGCTTTTGGCTCTGCAATTATAATGTCTCCCAGCATGGCAAAACTGGCTGTGACGCCGCCGGTGGTCGGGTGCGTCAAAATTGGGATGTAAAGCAGTCTCGCTTCCCGGTGGCGCTCCAGGGCCCCGGAAATCTTGGCCATTTGCATCAAGCTGAGCATTCCTTCCTGCATTCTCGCGCCGCCGGAAGCGCAGACAATGATCGCTGGTAAGCGTTCCCGCGTGGCGTGTTCGATGAGGCGAGTCAGTTTTTCTCCGACAACTGAGCCCATGCTCCCGCCGATGAACTGAAATTCCATGACTCCGAGGGCGACGGGCAAATTTTCGAGTTTACCGATGCCTGTTTCTACGGCGTCTAGGTGGCCTGTTTTTTCTTGAAATTCGCGGAGTCGATCGCTATATTTTTTGCGATCGCGAAATTTTAGGGGATCGGTGGCGTGGAGACCTTCGTTAATGGGCATCCAGGTATTGGGGTCGATCAACTGCTCGATGCGATCGTCACTGTAAACTCTGATATGATGCCCGCATTCCAAGCAAACCATTTGATTTGCTCGCAGGTCTTTGGTATAACTCAGGGCATCGCAAGCTGGGCATTTATGCCAAAGTCCGTCGGCAATTTCTCGTTCCGGCCGTTCTTGGGAGTTCGGTACTGATTTTCGTCGATTTGCAAACCAATCAAATAGAGACATTAAAACTTAGGAATTGGTAATTGGTAGTTGGTAATTGGTAATTGGGAATTGGTAATTGGTAATTGTTAGTTGTTAGTTGTCAATTGCCAGTTGTTATATCAAGTCCGCACTACAGAGGAATTATACTATAGCCTTTCTCAGAAAGATTAGGTACGCTTCGGGCATCGGGCATCGGGCATCGGGCATCCGGCATCGGGCTATCCTCACCACGCTTGAGAACCGCTATATAAACTGCCCGCGCTGACAGGGCGAAGGTCTCGCTCGGCTGCGTGGGATACTCGCGCTGCACTCTGAACGTTATTATTCCGATGCTCATGTCAAAGATATCAATTATCTACTATTGACTAATGACTGTTGACTAATGACTATTGACTAATAACTAATCACTCTTGTTCTGGCTCATCTTCAACTGGACTGATCAGCAGCGATGCAGTTTGCTGGTGTTCTGGAAGAACTTGGAGGGCTGTAGCACTTCCTGCGCCTAAATAAGATGCTATACCCAAGTCTACAATCCGAGCGGGGATTTGATGAGCAGCCAGGAGCTGCTGCATTAATTCCGCTTCCCAACGAAAGCTAGTGGTTTTAAGTGTAATCCAAGACACGGGATAATTTTACCAATTTATGAACCGATATTATAAAGTTCGATCGCGCTTTGTAGCCGCAGATCACAAACCCAAATTCGGGAAAAACAACTGCAAGTAAGTAGATAAGATCGGTTCGCCCCAGAGAGCCGTAATTGCTGCACCGAGTGCTAGACAAGGGCCGAAGGGCATGGGTTGACGGCGATCGAGCAATCTAAGGGCGATCGCCCCACCACCAACAAAAGCCCCGATTACACAGGCGATAAATCCCGCTAGCAGCAAGAGTTTCCAGCCCAACCAAGCTCCCATCAAGGCGGCTAATTTGGTATCCCCGCCACCCATAGCAGTTTGCCCGAAGCCGATCGATCCTGCAAGTCCGATCGCATCAAACAGCCACAACCCGACAACTGCACCCAAAATTCCGTCTAGTACAAGATAGTGTACGGAGTCGATCGGGCTAAATGTCGGCCACCAACCTTTGGCGATTTGGAAAACCAATCCGAGCACCAAACCCGATCGAGTCAAAGAATTAGGCAAAGTCATTGTATCGCAGTCAATCAAAGACAAAGCCAACAGCCAGCTAAACAAAACCCACAAACCCAGAGTTTGCACTGCGATCCCAAACTGCCAGAAGATTAGCAAAAATAGCAAACCCATAGATACTTCCACCAGCGGATAGCGGGCAGAAATCCGACTGTGGCAGTGATTGCAGCGTCCCCGCAGCCACAGCCAACCAAACACGGGTATATTTTCGTAAGTTCTGAGTTGATTTAAACATTTGGGACAGCGAGAAGGAGGATGTATCACCGACAAACCCGCAGGCAAACGATAGATTACCACATTGAGAAAGCTGCCGATCGCCGAGCCGATCACAAAAACGATCGTGGCGACCAGGGTATTAAAGATAGTTTCCATTAAGTTGTTTTTTGACTATTGAATGTCGCGATTGATTAGTTGTTAGTTGTTAGATTTTGTCGTGTCAATTACCAATTATATTTGTAGTAATAAATGCGATTTCTCTGATTTGAATGCGGACTAAAGTCCTAACTACGAACCTTTTTCAGCAATTGTGCGATGTGGTTTTGATTTTAAGCTGTTACCAATCACCAATTCCCAATTGTCAATTCCCAATTGTCAACTGCCAACTGCCAACTATCAACCATCAACTGCCAACTGCCAACTGACAACTGACAACTGACAACTGTCAACGGTCAACTATCAACTGTCAACGGCCTAATACATTTGAGATTCAATTTCGTTAAAAGTAACAAAACGTTCGCCCGGTAATAAAACGGGATGCGCAGTAAAAATTAGCTGACCTCGATCGCTTCCTTGACTGACAACTACACCGGCTGGACGCAGCATCTGCTCGGAATGCACTTTCAAATACATACCATAGGCCGATCGAGCCACTCGGATCAAATCGGGAGCGATCAAGCTGTGACTTTGGGAAATTTCTATCCGGTGTTCTGAGTTGGGCTGGTATCGGGTCACGGGAAACTTATGATAATGGTATAGGGCTAGCAATTGGTGTTGGCTTGAGATCGATCGAACTTACCTTATTTTTTAAGAATAGACTAGGTGGAAATTAATAGATTAACTTTCAATCCTCCCTTGGCTGCGATCGAACTGCGGCTGCGATCGCTCCTTTCGTCTGAACTCTACGCTGGTGCGTGGGTAGATCCGTCCCCCGCAACACTAATGGGGGTTTTCGAGCACCTGCGCACTCTCCGCTACATCCTCAACGACTACGTACCCAGGCCCGTTTCCCAATCTCCGCCCAACCCGGGGGAGGTGCGCTACCAGTGGCAAACAGGCACTTTGCTATTCACAGATTTGGCAGGGTTTACGTCGCTGTTGGAAGCAAACGCAGCCCAGGGGCGCAAGGGCGCTGAAACGCTGCTGGGGGTGATTAACGACTACTTTGCCTCGATGATTGAAATCGTCAGCAAATCGGGGGGGGATTTGCTGGAGTTTACAGGAGATGCGCTGCTGGTGCAGTTTTTGGCTGGGAAGCACGAACAGGATACAGTCAGGGCGGTGCGGGCGGGTTTGCGGATGCAGCGGGCGATGGCTCAATTTGCGAATATTGAAACGGCGCGGGGTGTTTTGTCTTTGAGGATGCGGGTGGGTATCCACTGCGGCCGCTACATTAGTGCAGACATCGGTACGCCGCTGCGGATGGCCCACGTACTGCTGGGGCATTCTGTCCAGCAAGCCAAGCAGGCTGAGGGTTCTGGGAATGTGGGACGGGTGTGTTTGACTGAAACTGCTAGAGAGTCTTTGGGAGAGCAATTTCGTTTTGAACCCGGGAAACCGGGTTATTTGTTGGTGGTAGATGATTTTACCGACGATCTACTTGGAGAGTACGATATTACTTTGACTGGGCGGCGGATGCCAAGTTCAGTATTGCTCGATCGCACCGTGTCGGGTTTGGTGAGGGAAATCGGGGAAGCCGTGAAGCGGGTGGAACCCCTTGCTAGTTATATACCCAAAACCATCCTGAAACTGCTGGTTGAAAATGCCGACAGGCGGAAAATCCCGCCGGATTTTCCCGAACCGACGGTGATGTTTGTCAACTTGATCGGTTTACCGGAGTTGGTGGACAAAGCTACGCCAGCCGAGGAAGCTAACCTGGTACTGGGCTGTTCTCGGGTGTTTGCGCTAATTGATGCTGTGGTGTCAGCGAAAGGGGGCGTGCTGCAAAAAGTAACGGCCCACTTGGATGGTTCGGATATACTGATTTATTTTGGCGTACCGGACGTTCATACCGACGATCCAAGTCGCGCTGCGAGTGCGGCGATCGCGATCCGGGATCTAATTGCCAGTTTACCTCCGATCATCATCGGCGGTCAAAATGTGAAAATAAGCTGTCAAATTGGGTTGTATCGGGGGCCTGTGTTTGCTGCTGAGGTTGGGGAACCGCGAGGGCGCAGGGAGTTTAATATCCTCGGCGATACGGTGAATACGGCTGCTAGGCTGATGAGCAAGGCGGGGGAAAACGAAATTTTGATTGGTGAAAGGGTGTTTGAGTCGATCGGGCTAAACTTCGATTGCGAGGCTTTGGGAGCTGTTTCTTTGAAGGGGAAATCTGCACTGACTCCGGTTTTTGCTTTGCACGCTTCCAAGGTGGAGAGGGGAAAAGGCAGCGTTTAAATAACTTTTAAGAGCTAGGCAAGTGGTATTATTAGCTACTCGCACAGACTAAACTCCGATCGATATTTGACCATTCCGCTGCAATCCTGCAAAGCTCCTCTTTCTAATTCCAACACCATAAAAGCTTCATCAGGTACATCATATTCGCATCCCAACATCTTGCTACTAGCAGGAACGAACCCGAAACGCGAATAGAAATCGGGAGATCCCAGCACAACCACTGCCTGAAAATGCGATCGCGTGCACTCTTGTAAGCCCTCGCGGATCAGCAGCGATCCGATACCTTGCCGCTGATAGTTGGGTAGAACTGCGACTGGCGCCAACCCCAGAATTGACAAAGTGCTAGAACATTTTCCTGCGATGACAACCGGACTGAAGAAAATGTGTCCGACCACTTGATCCGATTGTACGGCAACCCAGGAAAATGTAGATGCAATTCCCCGGAGGCGATCGACTAAGTTTGCCTCATTTTCTCGCCCGAATGCCACAATATTGACATTGCGAACAGTTGCTACATCTTCTGGCTTTTCAGTACGGATATTCATAGCTAATACCAAGAGTGACAAATCAATCCAACGATATTGGTAGGGTGTGTCGCCATCGATAGTATCCAAAAAGAGGCGAAAAATCTATCGAGCGACGCACCATCGATAATATTTGAGAAAACAAACTCAACCTCAATTATTGTAGCAAGGATATTTTAAATTGGTATAAGTCCTATAAAAACTACACTCGAATATAGCTTTGGTTCCCCTCTGCCGGTAAAACAATCAACCGTTGATTTTTCAAATCTGGTTCCAAGCCTAAATCTTCGAGTGGAATCAAGCCTATTAAAGGTTCTTGTCCTGCGGGTAGTTCAACGCAATCATACCTTCCTTCTCGTCCCGCTATAGCAAGACTGACATTTTTAAATAGGCGAAATTTTCTAGATCCTATTACAGTATGTCCTTGATATCCTCCCCACTGATAAATCAGGGGGATTCCAATCTACCCGAACAACGAAAGCTGTCTAGGGAACTGGTGGGTTGACGCTTCGATGGAAGATGCCACATTAGATGTGGTCTTACTTCGTCCTCCACGTCCGTTTATAGTCTCAGGCAATCCGCCCGCGACTTTTATATTAATTGCTGCATTTTCGTCTCGGTC
>NZ_JAUBVR010000122.1:0-9829 GCF_036705955.1 Microcoleus sp. A6-C6
TATTTTCACCTGCCTATTACCATGACTGAAGTAATTTTTCAAGTACATTTTATACCAAATTAGATGCTCTTACCCTGTCATTGGTCATTGGTAATTGGTAATTAACCAGGATGTTTAATCAACCGTGCTCAATTAGTAATTGAAAATTACCGATTACCGATGCTCCATTACCAATTGCCCATTACCCCTAACTAATGACTAATGACTCTTTACCCATTACCCATTACCCCTAACTAATGACTAATGACTAATGACTCTTTATCCATTACCCATTACCAATTACCCATTATTCCTAACTAATGACTAATCACAACTGACTAATGACTCTTTACCCAATTCCAAAATAGCTATTTAACTTTCACCTAAATACGCTTTCCGAACAGTTTCATTAGACTGCAAATCGCTAGCAGTACCGGCAACTACAACCTCACCAGTTTGGATCACATAGCCGCGGTGGGCTACACTTAAAGCCATGCGGGCGTTTTGTTCCACCAGTAAAATAGTAGTTCCGTCCGCATTAATATCGCGGACGATCGCAAAAATTTGACTCACCAACATCGGAGCCAAGCCCATACTCGGCTCATCCAATAATAACAAACGGGGGCGCGACATCAAAGCGCGGGCGATCGACAGCATTTGCTGTTCACCCCCGCTAAGAGTGCCGCCTTTTTGACTAATTCTTTCTCGCAAACGGGGAAATAAATTTAAAACTTTTTCCATATCAGACTTGATACCGAGAGTATCATTGCGGAGATAAGCACCCATTTCCAGGTTTTCTTGTACCGTCATGCGCCCAAAAATCAGCCGTCCTTCCGGGCTTTGAGAAATGCCCAAACGGACGATCGCCTCTGTAGACAGCGATTCCAAAGGCTTACCCTCAAATAATATAGTGCCGCTGCGCGGGCGCAGCAGCCCTTGAATCGTGCGGAGAGTTGTAGTTTTCCCCGCCCCGTTGCTACCGATTAATGTCACAACTTCTCCCTGCGAGACAGTTAGCGATACTCCTTTGAGAGCGTGAATATTTCCGTAATAGGTGTGAATGTCTTTAATTTCTAGCATAATTGCTCTTTCCGCTTTGTCCTTTGTTATATCGTCCCGACTAAGTATAAAATTTTATTGCATTTATTTAAAATTAACCTTTTTTATAGTAAACCAGAGCATCTCACGATCTTAAAATTATCTGCGTCAATCAGTGTTTATCTGCCTTAAATCTGCGGTTGACCGACTAATTGTATTAACCATGAACATCATCTTCTTTTCCCAAATATGCCTCAATCACACGAGGATCGGCGCGAACTTCTGCCGGAGTTCCCTCAGCAATTTTAGTGCCGTACTCCATCACACTAACGCGATCGCTAATTCCCATCACCACCTTCATATCGTGTTCGATCAGCAAAATACTCAAATCCAACTCATCGCGAATCCGGTAAATAAAGCGAGTTAAATCAGCCGTTTCATTCGGGTTCATCCCCGCAGTCGGTTCGTCCAAAAGCAGCACTTTGGGATCGGAAGCCAAAGCCCTGGCAATTTCCAATCTGCGCTGATCGCCGTAGGAAAGGTTTTTTGCCAACTCCGGCGCTTTCTTCACGCCCAAACCGACAAAATCCAGCATACTCAGCGCTTTTATTTTAGCTTCCCGTTCCTCGATAATCGCAGTCGGCGGGCGAAGGATTGCGCCCAACAAACCTGTTTTCATTCTGCTGTGCCTGCCTACTAAAACATTATCCAGTACAGTCATATTGTTAAATAAGCGGATATTTTGAAAAGTTCTAGCAATGCCGAAACTTGTCAGGCGATCGGGTGGCAAACCCGTGATATTCTTATTTTCCAGCAGCAAGTTACCGGCAGTGGGTTTGTAGATACCCGTCAGCATATTAAAAAAAGTGGTTTTACCTGCACCGTTGGGGCCGATCAAACTGGCGATCGAGCCTTTTTCCAAAGTTAAACTAACTTGGTTTACCGCCGTCAAACCTCCGAATCTCATTGTAAGTTGTTGTGCTTCTAATAGTGACATTTTGGTTCTATTTCCTATTACTATTCTTTTCTGCCAGTCCCTCTCAGCTCGGACTTTATTTGTGAAAACCCGAATTCTCTTCTGCTGGAAAAGATGATTATCTATGACTATTGACTTCTCGCATCTGCTAAAGACTCATTACTTGCCTTAGCATCATCATGCAATTCAGCTTGATGAATTTTATCAGGAATCAGCCCCTCTGGCCGCACGATCATCATCACAACTAAAGTTAAACCGAATAGAAACAAGCGCATTTGAATCGGGTCTAAACTGGTTGCTAGAAAGTCGGCTAACTGGGGAATTGCAATTCTGGGAAGTACAAAAGTATTCAGGAAACCTTTGAGGACTTGGGCGAGTTGGGGGAGATAAAGCCGATCGGCAGACATGATAATGATAGCGCCCAAAATCACCCCGGTCATGTTGCCCAAACCGCCTAAAATTACCATACACAGGATAATCACCGATACTGAGAAATCGAAGACGCTGGGAAAAACCGCGCTGATATAGGCGGCGTAAAATGCGCCTGCAAACCCCGAAAATGTCGCTCCCATTGCAAAAGCTGAAAGTTTGGTTTTGACCAGGTTAATGCCCATTGCGCTTGCCGCTAATTCATCTTCGCGCATGGCATTCCATGCCCGTCCCAAGCGGGAATCTCGCAGCCGCGAAATCATGAAGTAGGCGAAGACAACGAGCAGTAAAATTAGGTAGTACCAGGGAAAGTAGTTGCCGGTGCTGAATGTGCCGATGATGGGGAGAGATGGACGCGCGATCGGATTAATTCCCGCTTCGCCGCCGGTGAGGTTAAAAGGTCGATCGCACCCAACGAGACACAACACCAATTCCGGCTTACCTAAAACTGAAGCGACAATCTTCGAGATTGGTTCATCGATGCGAATGGCGGTTAAATTCCGAAATACCACCGGGATAATTTCGCCAAAACCGAGGGTAACAATTGCCAAATAATCGCCCTTGAGTCGCAGGGTAGGAATACCCAGGATAACGCCCGCAATGCCAGCTACACCGGCGGCGATCGGCAAAACTACCCAAAAATTCCAAGCAATATTTATCTGCCCGGAAGATAGCAAAGCTGTCGTGTAAGCGCCGATCGCAAAAAACGCCGCATATCCCAAGTCCAACAAACCCGCAAAACCCACAGTAATATTCAAACCCAGCGCCAACATAATAAAGATTTGAATCTGTACTACCGTAGCAATCCAGCCGGTTTGAGCCTGAAGATCGATAAACGGAAACAGAATTAGAATAAAAGCTAATGTTACCAGAGTAGCCTGCCGCTGGCGTTGCGGCGGCAAACCTTGCAATGCACCCATTAGTGTAGCTGTCAAAAGTGCGATCGCCAAACTGCACATCCCGTACAGCAAAGTAGTAGGTAAAGCCACAGCAGATTGACCGGAAAAAGGTCTAACTAAAACCCCTTCTAGTACGCTAGCAACCAACAGCCAAACGCCCAAACCCAAACCCGCAAAACAGCCAACTGTTGCGCCCATTTTTGGGTTTTGAACCTTCTGATCTTGACAACTCATGAAGCCCGCTGCCGTGCCCATCAGCCATCCGATGACGGTGCCACTCCAACCGCCGAATAGCACAACAGTCAAAAAGGCGATCGCCCCTAATATACCGCTTGATTTAATTGCTTGGATTATCTTGTTTGACATAGGTCAGAAGTTATTGGTTATTGGTTATTGGTTATTGGTTATTTGTTATTTGTTATTTGTTATTTGTTATTTGTTATTGATTATTGGTTATTGGTTATTTGTTATTTGTTAAATTCCGATGATCGATTACCGATCACCCAGGAACTCGCTCGACTGCTGGTTTGGGAAATTGGCGATCGGGCTAGCTACAGTTTAGAATCTTTTGAGTTCGATTATTGCACCAAAAGCGACAAAAATTGAAATATACTGGAACTGTTACCGCAACACAATTCAAAAGGGCGAGCGCGATATGGTACAAGCTCCTCAAAAAACTATCACCCTCGACGAGTTTTTGCAACTGCCAGAAACCAAACCCGCTAGCGAATACATCAACGGTGCGATCGTACAAAAACCCCTTACCCAAGGAAAACACAGTACAATTCAGGGAGAACTCATCACCAGGGCTAATGCAGTAGGCAAACCTCAGCGGATTGCCTGGGCATTTCCAGAACTTCGCTGCACCTTTGGCGGACGTTCTATTGTTCCCGATGTCGCTATTTTTGTGTGGAATCGCATTCCCCTAGACGTTGATGGCGAAATTGCCGATACATTCAACGCTCACCCAGACTGGACAATAGAAATTTTGTCCCCTGGCCAAAGCCAAACCAAAGTTATAAACAATATTTTGCACTGTTTGAATGCAGGTTGTCAGATGGGTTGGTTGCTCGATCCAGATGAAAAAAACATTTTAGCTTATCCCGCAGGGCAGCAGCCGATTTCATTGCAAGAACCGACAGATATACTTCCGATACCCGAATTTATGCCCCAGATGCAATTGACTTTAGGCGAAGTTTTTGGCTGGCTAAAACCTGGCTTTAGTATCGAACCGAAAATAGTGGAATCGAGTAAATAATAGGCGATCGCGTATACTCATTTCTCCATTTACGCACTACGCTGCTCACTGCGATTTTCCTCAAGGGCGATCGGGATCAGTTGAACATCCAATCGCTGATTGAGCGCACGCGCAATTTTTTGCAGCATTAAAAGCGAGTGTTCCTCATACTCAGCATCTTCAAGCTCCGCAATCACCGACTGTTTTGTCCCAATGCGATCGGCAAGTTGCTGTTGGGTCAATCCTGCTTGCGTCCGAGCACGATAAATCAGTTGTGCAAGTTCTGCATTGAAAGAGGATTCCTTAATCATTTCCTCCATTTCAGGATCTTCAGAGGTCATTTGTTGAAGGATCTTCAGTGCATCATTCGTCTTCGCCATCTTCTGTTTCCTCCACATAGGTATGAACTGCTGGATTGGCTTCAAATTGAGCCTTTTGCTGAATTGCCCGCTCAATCTCTGTATCAGGGACTTGATCCTCATCTTTTGTGATGGCATAAGCCAAAATTGCTACATTCTGCCCAGAAAAGAAGTACAAAATGCGATACTGCACTCGGAGATGCTTTGCCCGTAATTCATAAATTCCGTCACGCAGGTAATCGGCCACAGGTCGTCGTAACTCGTAACCTGTACTTGCTAGTTGTTGAATTCGCGCAACACAGTTGGCATAGCCTTTGCGATCGTGCTTCAGGAGTATCTTAAGCCATTCCAGAACTGGAGCCACGCCTTCTCGATCTTGATAAAAAATAACTTTTGTTTCGGGCACAGTTTTCGACCCTCGTCATCCACATTTACTTTATCACAATATTGCTGCTATAATTAGCAGATTTGGTTCCCATGCAGAGCCTTTAGACATCAGTTCCCAGGCTCTGCCTGGGAACCAGTTAAATTGCTTTAATTATCTTGTTTGACATATTCCCCTTTCTCCATTTCCAAATTACACCTTCTCCTGAACATTCTCGCCCAACAAGCCCCCAGGCCGAAAAGCCAAAATCACCACCAAAACCCCAAACACCCAAGCATTAGTCCAGCGGCTCGACAAATACTGATCGCTCAAAGACGAAAGCACCCCAATCAAAACCCCTCCCAACATCGCCCCCACAATATTACCGATTCCACCCAAAACCGCCGCCGTAAAAGCCCTCAACCCCGCCGTAAACCCCATCGTAAAAACAATAGTATTGTTGTACAAACCAACCAGAATTCCAGCCGAACCAGCCAATGCTCCCCCGATCAAAAAAGTCAGAGCAATAATCTGATCGACATTAATCCCCATAATTTTAGCAGCATCGCGGCTTTGAGCAGTAGCCCGCATCGCCTTTCCCAGACGAGTATACTGCACGAACACATGAAGCAAAACCATCAAGACAACCGCCACCACCAACACAATTAAATCCTTAGTGGTAAATACAATACTTGTTTCAATTCCCAAAGCTTTGAGAATATCAACTCGCGGCAACAAATCGGGAAAGCTTTTCGGAGCAGCAGAATTAGAACCCATCACCGGAATAAAAGCTTTCAATCCTCCCCAAAATAGCCCCATATTTTGGAAAATGAAGGAAACCCCGATCGCCGAAATTAAAGGAGCCAAACGCGGAGCATTCCTCAAAGGCCGATAAGCGTACTTTTCGACAACAATATTCAGCCCCGCACAAAACGCCGAACATACAATTAAAGCAACTAACATCACCGGTATTGCAACAGCTAAAGATGCGCCGTCTTGAATGCCAAAAGCCCCGAACACGGTGAGGGAAGCAAAAGCACCCAACATATACAAATCGCCGTGAGCAAAATTGATTAACTCAATAATGCCGTAAACCATCGTATAACCCAAAGCAATAATCGCAATCAGCGCGCCGTTGACAAGGCCAACTAATAATTGTTGAATCAAAACTTCAGGGTTGCTGGCTATTTCCCCAATAATTTTGGGCAAGTCAAATCCGGCGATCGGCCCTAACAACAAAACTATATAAGCTACACCTAGATATAGAAGAATACTCTGCCATTTTTTCATAATTTTGGACAAATTTGTTATTGGTGATTAGTAGTCAGCAGTCATTAGTCAGCAGTCATTAGTCATTAGTCATTAGTCGGTCAACGGTCAACGGTCAACTGTCCTAATTTCTTAGCAATTGGATCGACAGTAATAATATTCGTTCGTAGTGCGGACTTAAGTCCGCACTACGAACCGTTTTTATTATGGTAATCGACAGAACACGAGTTCAGTTATTACCAATAACCGATGACTGATGACTAATGACTAATGACTAATGATTAATTATTCCGCCTTCAGCGCGCTGACAAACTCCCACTTGCCGCCTTTAACAACATTTCCTGACATTACAGTCAAGCTCGTGTCGCCGTTAGCGTCAAAACTCCAATTGCCGAGTACCCCATTAAAATCCTTAGTTGCCAAGACAGCATCGCGGATCGCAGCGCGGTCATTTTTGCAGACTTTATTAATTGCGGCGATCGCCACTTTAGCAGATTCATAAGCGTAAGCTGTATAAGCTTCCGGTTCAGCATTATATTTTGCCTTGTAACTTTGATACCACTTGGCGCCCTCACCAGTCAATTCTTTAGGAGGCAAGCCGCCAAAAGTAGCATAAACACCCTCGGCATCTTTGCCTCCGGCGTCAATTAAAGCTTGGTCTTTAATACCGTCGGGGCCCATAAACTTAACTGCATCAGCCGCCATCCCGACATTTCTCATGTCTTTAATTATTTGTCCAGCATTGCTCTGAGTAGTGCCGCCGAAGTAAATCATGTCTGGATTTAAAGCTTTGATCTTATTCATTAACGCCTTGTAGTCGCTAGCTTTGATATCAATTCCCTCCCGGCCCAAGACTTGAATTCCCAACTTTTTAGCCGTTGCTTCAAAAACGTCAGCCACACCTTTGCCGTAGAGTTCTTGATCGTCGAGAATAAAGACTTTTTGTACGCCTAAAGATTTCGCCCAATTTCCAGCAACAGAGCCTTGAAGGTCATCAGCAGGGACAACGCGGGTGAAATTGCGAGTGCCTGCGGGATAATAAACGTTGGGTTCTTTGGGTTCGCCTTTTCCTGGTTTAGTCAGTCCCGGATAAGTGTTGGCCGGACTGATCATCACGACGTTAGCTTGGTTGAGCACGGGAATGGAAAGTTTGGCAGCACCGGAGTTGTAGTGACCGATAGCGGCAACTACCGAACCGTCAGCGACTATTTTGTTAGAGTTGGACGTTACCTGTGCCGGGTCCCATTTGCCGGCAGCGGCGGTGGCATCATCGAGCACTTCGTATTCGATTTTGATTTTGCCGTCGCAAGCTTTGGAGTCGGTTTCGGCGAGTGCTTGTTTGATGCCGTTGACCATTGTTTGAGATTGACCCAAGGCGCTGCCTGTCATGGGGAGCATGGAGACAATTTTGACAGTATTTGGGTCTCCGGGGGCGCTGACTGCGACAGGAGAGGCTGCTGGAGTCGCTCCGGGAGTTGTGGCGTTTGGTGCTTGAGGATTTTGACAGCTAGCGCACAGAGAGGCTATGCCGGCGGCTAAAAGTATTGTCCACAATCGGGCCGCGCCGGGATTTTGGGTTGTGTGGGTTTTTGAGGGTGTGGCACTTTTGCCTGATTTCTGGGAAAAGTTCATAGGTTGGTTGCTTGCTGGTGTTTTTGCATATTTTTCACTGTTGTCAGTATGTAGTCAAGAGTTAGCACATATTTCCCAAATTTTGGTTAAATACAGTCAATCGTCTGGATCTGCTTGGTATTGTACGATCGCACTTGGGATTTCTTCGGCCGAGACGTTTGCTTGTTCTGATTTTGAGTAAATCAGGTGTAAAACAACTTGATTCGGTGATTCAACTTGATAAATCAAACGATAACCACCGCTCTTACCAACTTGGGCATCGCTGTTTTTAGCTCGGACTTTTTTATTCAGTTGACAGTTGACAGTTGACAGTTGACAGTTGAGGGCACTTGACAAAGTAAGGAAGATGATTGGAGTAATGAATCGTCTTCTTTTAATTTCTCCCGATCGGGCTTTGGGCTTTCAAACAATTCTTTCTGGTAAACGATGTATTGATGCCGTCCCAGAGTTCTGATATGGGGAACGTTTGTCCCGATGAGGCTTGGTGGAGGGAGGCTTTCAGATCCGCGAGGATTTGGTCGTTGGAGTCGGTGTCTGAGTCAAAATCTGAGTAGAAGTCTGGGGCGATCGCCGATGGTGTCCGACTGGTCAAAAATTCCAGGAATGTCAAGGTTTGCTCTAAAAGCGGTTCAGGAGTCCGTTCGATCGCTTCGAGAAGGCGTTGTTTAATCGGCGACAACATAAATATGACCTCTAAATCTATATCCTCTCATTTTATTGTTTTCCCGATCGCTCCTATGACTATGATGGTGAAAGTTAGCGATGCCATTGCTTCACTTTAGCTCAGATGTTATTTGCTGTCGTTGGAGGTTTGCTAGCGCATGATTGAGTTACAAGCTGATTTAGAATACGTGGTGAGCGATCGCTTAAAAGTCTCTTTAGATGCGATCGCACAATTTTGCCAGCGCTGGAACATTGTCGAGTTTGCCCTCTTTGGCTCAGTGCTGCGGGATGACTTTCGCCCTGATAGCGATGTCGATGTATTAGTTACCTATGAGCCATCGCACCGCCTCACGCTTTCTCATTTATTGGGAATGCAGGAGGAGATAGAGGATTTATTTCACCGTTGTGTAGATTTGGTGGAAAAAAAGCAGTTAAAAAATCCCTATCGGCGATCGAACATTTTGAAAACCTATCGAGTGATTTATGCAACCCAACCAGCGGGATAGTGGTTCACTTTGGGACATGGCGCAGGCAATCCGTCTGATTCAAGAGTTTACGACTGATGTTTCATGCGAGACTTATCTTGAAAATGTTTTTATGCAAAGTGCCGTAGAGCGGCAGTTGGGGATTTTGGGGGAGGCAGCTCGGAGAGTTTCGAGCGAGTTTCAGCAGTCACATCCCGAAATTGATTGGCGAAATGCGATTAACTTACGAAATATTTTGGTTCACCGTTATGACCAAGTGAGTTCGGAAGTTATTTGGAATATTGTGACAAATATTTTGCCTAGTTTGCTGTTACAAGTAGAGGAATTATTGCCGACCTTACCTGATGATAGTTGAACGATCGCCCACAAAAGCAAAATGGGCGATCGGCCGATCGCCATATTTACCAAAAATCAACTAGACTCAGGGTAAGCTCATCTAATTTGGTATAAATTGTACTTGACAAATAGAAATTATAGAGTTAAAGCACAGCCGTTTGGG
>NZ_JAUBVR010000180.1:0-1677 GCF_036705955.1 Microcoleus sp. A6-C6
ATTATGAGTTAGCTCTAGGGGGATTAAATTGAAAACCTTCTATTATAGCATAGATTTTTTTTGCAAGAGGTCTAATAAACTATTCCGCCTCCACAGTCAAATATTCTCGCTTTCCTCCTTTCTCCCCTCTTCCCCTCTCCTGAATCTGGGCAGCAATCAACCGCCCAGCTCGCCTGCAACTACGAGATTTAGCGGGTTATAGCAGCAATTATCCCTAATTGCGATCGACATCACTAACTAAGCCTAACTCAGAGCACACAAGTCAATCCGTTCTATGAAACCTACTCAAACCTACTCATGGCAGATTTAATGTTCACTTCCTGCTTCTTCCAAGGGAGTTGGCTCCTACTTGTCCACAGGCTTAACTTCAGACCGAACTGGTCTTACTCATGCCAGATTGACGAGCTAAATTAATCGCAGCATTCAAGTCGCGATTAATTGTTATACCGCAATTGGAACACTCAAAAACTCGCTCTTTCAGTGGCATTGACTGAATATGACCGCAACTTGAACAAGTCTTTGATGACGGATACCATCGATCGACCAATTCAACCGTCGTACCGTACATAGCTGACTTATATTCCAATTCACGCCGAAATTCATAAAAACCACAATCTGAAATAGCTGCCGCTAATTTATGATTAGCAATCATCCCACTCACATTCAAATCTTCGATGCAAATGTGGGCATATTTTCGGCTAATTTTTGTGGTGGTTTTCTGCAAAAAGTCTCGACGTTGATTGGCAATTTTAGCATGAATTTTGGCAATTTTACGATAATGTTTTCGGGCATTATTGGATGCTTTCACACCCAATCTGCTATTACCCAATTGCTTATGGCGATTTCTCCACTGTTCTTTGCTCAGCTTGGTTTTCGCTGTTTTGAGCGGACGGGGAGACTCGTAACAATTGCCATCGGAAAGAGTAGCAAAAGTTGACACACCCAAGTCAATGCCTACAGTTTCCACAACTGGGTGAAACAACAGTGGCATCTTTTCGGCTTTTATAACGAAGGAAACATACCATTTATCTGCGGTGCGCGAGATGGTAAATGTCTGCGCCATACAAGGAAATGGGATTGCTTCCTTGAGTTTAAAAGTCCCCAAGGTGGGAATTTTTATTAACTTTTGCGGTTTGAGTAAAACTGCATGATTCCAGTCAGCCGCATCTACTGTAAAAGAGTCGCCATCTTTTTTTCGTTTGAACTTTGGGAACTTTCCTAATCCTTTAAAGCATCGCGATAGTGCTTCACCGAAATAGCGGAATGTGGTTTTATAAACTCTGGAAGACAGAGTGGTAGTCCATTGATATTCTGGTAATTTCTTGACGTGGTTGGTGAAAACTCGTTCAATCGCTGCTACTTTTTTGCTGCTGCTACCCCTGTGTTCTTTAACACCTTGATATAGAGATAAGGCGAAATTGTAGCAAAATCTCGCATAGCCAGAATGCCGCGCCATCAAGGTACGTTCTTGATTATTAAGTTTTAGTTCTAGTTTGATGGCGTACATATCTAATTAAGATTTTTGAACAATTTCCTTCCGATTCCCAACGTCTCAAGGTTGAGACGCACTCGAATTGTTTCAATTCGGCTGCTGAGCGAAATTGCAGGGTAAGCTCATCTAATTTGGTATAAATTGTACTTGACAAATAGAAATTATAGAGTTAAAGCACAGCCGTT
>NZ_JAUBVR010000123.1:0-9655 GCF_036705955.1 Microcoleus sp. A6-C6
CAGAGGTACTGGCATAAAAATGAATCCTCCTGTTTTTGTAATTTTAAATCCTCCCAAGCCTTAAGTAAACCGTATTGCCTTATAGTACCATTTATGAAAAATATTGCTACAAAATAAGTGTTGAGGTTGTTTTTTGAACTATTAGAATTTTTGCACTCATTCCCAGACTATCTTGAAATTATCTGCGTTAATCTGCCTTGATCTGCCTTAAATCTGCGGTTGACTGGCTCTATCAAAGATTTATGCAATCTTATTTATTTTGTAGGGTGCGTCGCCGTGAGATTGTCGATATTTTTTGGAATTTTTTATAGCGACGCACCCTACAATTATATTTCTAATTCTGCGTGTTTTAAGCGATCCTGAATTGACATTCCCTGCAACTTTTCACTCATTTCATATAAATCAACTTTATCATAATCGCCCTTAAATAGCGGAATTAGAGATTCAACAACAGCAGCAATTCCCTCTGGCGGTACTGCATTTCCAATCTGGCGGCGCACTTCGGTAACAGAACCTTCAAATACAAAATCATCGGGGAAAGTTTGCAGCCTCGCCCTCTCCCGATTTGTCAGTGCACGGGGTTCTGGATAATGATAACCCCAGGTTCCGCCGCCTCCGCCAGCAATGATTGTAGATGACGGTTTATCGGGATGAATTCGTCGATAAACGTGACTGATCATGCCTTTGACATAGTATGGACTGTCTTTGGGAATATCAGAAAAATTCCCTCCGGCTTTAATTCGATTCAAAATTTCAACGGTGCGATCGCGAATTTGATGATTTTGGTTATTGTCAATAACTCGATTGACATCTTGGAGTGCTTCGCCCGCTGTGCGATAAGGATTTTGGCGATTAAGGCCGTATTCTGCTTGAGGATGCACGAAATCAAATCCTGTATCCATCCGAATGCCAACTAACAACACTCTTTGCCGAAATTGCGGCACTCCGTAATCGGCAAAGTTGTAAAGTTTGGGTTTGACTAAATAACCGGGTGCGATACTTTCAAAGTCGGAAATTATTTGTTTAATTGCTTGATAATTGTTCGCACTTAATAAACCTTTGACATTTTCTGCGACAAAAGCTTTGGGCTTTTTTGTGTTGACAAAATCTAGAAAATATGTATATAAATTGCCTCTGGTTCCTTCAAGTCCGGGGCGCTTCCAAATTAGGGAGAAGTCTTGACAGGGGAAGCCTCCTATACATATTTCGGCTGCGGGAACTTGTGCAATGTCTATATTTTCTATGCTGTCGTTGACGATGACATCAGCAATGTTTCTGCTGAATGTTTTGCAGGCGTATTGATTGGAGTCGATCGCCCAAACCACATCAAACCCAGCTTTGTGAAATGGCAAATCCATACCACCACAGCCTGAAAACAAGGATATCAGTTTTGGTTTGGTTTTCCAGCTTACGTCTTTGAGGCCTTCGAGTGACATATTAGTTCGCAGTGGGACAATAGCCGGCTGAATGCCTGCAACACAAGAGTGTGATTATACCAAATAGTCGTCAGGTGCGCTGTGCAAACCGTACTAAGACTCGATCGCCTTTAATCTTTCACTCTTCATCATCTAACTCGATCCCCGCTTGACGCAATTTTTCTGCTAGTCTTTCAGCGCGGAGACTTTCGCGATCGGCCCGTAGCCGTTCCTCTTCAGCGCGTAGCCGTTCCTCTTCAGCGCGTAGCCGTTCTTGCTCAGCCCGCTCCTCTGACCATAACAATAACTCACCTTGGGCATTCCACCACCTCAACCAATAACCAGTTCTAGATTCGTGCGTTCCTTCCCAAATACCCAAAAACAAGTTTAATCCAGGTATCCAAAAACGTCCGTTATTATCCGGTTCTTCCGCTTCATAATGCTCCGATTCTAAAGCATAAACTTCTAAATGAGCGGTAGTTGCTCGAAAAATAACGTATCTTGGTACTTTAATAATTTGCTCATAAAAGAACCATTTACCCACTCGCTGCTTAAACTCAACGGAGTATTCTTCCCCGTAAGTTTCCGAGAGGAATTCCATCACAATTTGAGGGATAGTTCCTTCGGTGTGCGGCGTGTAACTGCGGCGGACTTGCGAGACATTTTGAGGATTGACGGGTTTTACGTACATCCAATCGGGTGCTTTGCAAATAGTCCGCTGTTCGTCACTGGTGGAGGATGGGAAACTAATTCCGGCACAAAGGGCAAAATTAGAAACTATTAAGGCATCCTGCATTAATTCGGGAATTGCGGTTAGAGGTTGGCGCAATGCGGCGGCTATTAAGGGTTGGGTTTCGTCTTCCACGGGGTCGTCCGGTAGTTGAAAATCGTCTGGTAGTAATGGCCAGGTTACTATTAGTTTGACTGGAGGGTTTTTAGTAGCTACTAACATAGTTTATCAGATGTTGTAGGGGTTGATTTTTTTATTATATCTTTTTGTTTTTGAGATTAATTTTGATTGCCGTTTTCTGTGGATGCAGACGGCGGTTGAAACCGCGCCTACAAAAACTGAAGATGTAGACGGCGGTTGAAACCGCGCCTACAAAAACTGAAGATGTAGACGGCGGTTGAAACCGCGCCTACAAAAACAAAGTCCGCCTCCGCGGACTGAAGAAAATCAGGTAATTTCAACTGCCCGGTCTTCTTCAACCCGCGCACCATCCGGGTTTTGCTTGTATAGAAGCGGTTTCAACCGCCCGGTTCTCTACGAACGGGGAGATGTCATTTGGGAATTCGATCGCCCTACACAGCTTTTATCTTCTGTTTTAGCTCGTCTGTCATGGCTAGCAGTTCAGATTGGGCGATCGCACTTTGTTCACCACTGGCCAACCACTTCAATTGTACAGTCTCATTTTCAGCTTCCGCATCACCCAAAACCAAACACGCAACCGCACCGCTTCTGTCGGCTCTTTTAAACTGTTTCCCGAAAGCACTAGCGCTCAAATCTATCTCTACACTAAAGCCAACACTCCGCAATTTTTGAGCTAACAATATTGATTGTTGTTCGGCTTTATCGCCCCTAGATACCAAATAGAAATCTAACTTCGGCGCGGGCAAAGGTTGCAACTTTTGCAGCAGGATAATTAACCGTTCTACACCCATAGCCCAACCGACTGCCGCGGTATCTGGGCCGCCCAATTCCTTGACTAAACCGTCGTAGCGGCCGCCTCCACAAACTGTGGCTTGCGCTCCCAAATCGTCGGAGACAATTTCAAATGCGGTGTAGGTATAGTAATCTAAACCGCGCACTAATCGGGGATTTAACTGATAGCTAATTCCTAAATTTGTGAGCATTTCCTGCACTCGCTCGAAGTGGGATCGCGATTCTTCACCCAAATATTCTAAAATACTGGGAGCACCAGCGACAATTTCTTGAGTGCGCTGATTTTTGCTATCCAAAATCCGCAGCGGATTGCGAGTCAAACGGTCTTGGGAATCCGCGTCTAATTCTTCTTTGTGCGGTGTAAAATAATCGATCAATGCTTGCCGATAATTTTGTCTGTCTTGCTTGTTTCCGACTGAATTGATATCGAGGCGCAAATTGGTTAAACCGATCGCTTGCAGGATGTCACAGGCGATCGCAATTACCTCCACATCCGCCCGTGGATTGGCACTCCCCAACACTTCCACGCCAATTTGATTGAATTGCCGCTGTCTGCCTTCTTGGGCGCGTTCGTAGCGAAACATCGGCCCAGTATACCACAGACGCTGCACGTCTCCGGCAGCGTACAAACTGTTTTGAATAAAAGAGCGCACTACTCCGGCGGTTCCTTCTGGGCGCAAAGTAGTCGATCGATCGCCCTTATCTTTAAAAGTGTACATTTCTTTGCCCACAACATCGGTAGCTTCGCCGATACCGCGTTCAAATAAAGATGTTTGTTCAAATATAGGAGTGCGAATTTCTCGATAAGCCGCTTTGTTCAAAATTGTTCTAGCGACTTCTTCTATATTTTGCCAATATTGAATTTCTGCGGGCAAAATATCCCGCGTTCCCGGTAAAGTTTTAATTGTACTCATGAATGTTAGTAATTAGTCATTTGTTGGTTGTTATTTGTTGGTTGTTATTTGTTGGTTGTTATTCGTTAACAGCTAACAGCTAACGGTTAACAGTTAACAGTTAACAGTTAACAATGCCCGATGCCCGATGCCCGATGCCCGATGCCCGATGCCCGATGCCCGATGCCCTATGCCCTATGCCCAATAACTAATAATTCCCAAGCTCCGTAACGATCGCCATAATAAGCCAAAATGCGATCGACCCGCTGGCGATCGACCAAATCGAAGCCTTCAGGATACTGTATCCACAAACCTCCAATTTGGCTGTCGCTGTAATCAAACCGCTGCGACTGCTGCGGAATTAAACCGATTTCCACCCCTTCAACTTGACGCAAATGGGCTGCTACTTCGCGATATACCGTCAGCGGCAATCCCGGGGATTGAATTTGATAGCGGAGTTGTTTTTCTTGTGCCGTTTGCATCATTTCTTTGCCTGTCCCCAACCAAAATCCCTATTTAAGATACTTCTTTATTGATCGGCCCTGGTAGAGCGCAACAGTTAATATCGTCCAAACATACCTTCCCCCACTGCAACGCCCAACGTACCAGCGAAACTCGATTGTCAGCGGGCGTCTTGTTCAAGATATTACTAATGTGGTTGTCAACAGTACGCTTGCTAATCTCTAACTTTTCAGCGATTTTCTCATTGGTCAATCCCGCCGCTACTAACTCTACCACTTGCAATTCTCTGTCCGAAAGGGTGACAGGGGTGCTGGAGACGCTCCCGTTCATAAATTTTTCCTATGTGTGCATATTTACCTATATACAATTCTAGAGGATGAGGGAGCGAGTATGAAGAGAAAATTAAATCTGCTGCGGCTGCTTTTTCACAGTGCAAGCACCAACTCGCTTGCATAATCGCGGCTTCGTGGAAAAGAAGTCGGGGACACCGCAAGACGCACCAGCAGCACAGCAGGCGCATGGGGTGGCGGATGCTAGCTTTCCCTGAATGCACCTGACATCCGGGCCCACAAACCCGGAGATGTTGGTAAGTAAAACTGCTGATACGCCCGCACTGCACTTGTGCGTTGAGCCTGTAACTGCCGGTATCAGCAAGTCTGATATTATAGGGAGCAGCCATTAAAAAATAGCTGACAATTTTTATGGGATGGGTTAAAAATAATTATTGACTTGTCTGCTGCGGCTCTAAAATCTAAAATCGTTCGACGCTCGCGCTCACACCGAAATCTAAAATCTAAAATCTAAAATCAATATGACTTATCCTCGCGTTCTATGTCTGGGTGAAATTTTATTTGATTGTTTAGCAGACAAACCAGGAGCATCTCTAGAAGAGGTAGAATCTTGGACGGCGTATCCCGGTGGCGCTCCTGCAAATGTTGCCTGTGCTGTGTCTAAATTGGGGACTGAGGCGGCATTTATCGGTGCTGTGGGGGGGGATGAGTTGGGGAATTCCCTCGTGCAGGTGTTGCAAGAAGTAGGGGTTGATACCGCTGGAGTGCAGCGCCATCCGAGTGCGCCGACGCGACAAGTTTATGTGTTGCGGAATGAAGCGGGCGATCGATCTTTTGCAGGTTTTGGTACATTGGATACTGCGGATTTTGCCGACACCCGCCTCCAGGCTGCCCAAATACCGGAAGTTTTGTTTGAAAATGCCGATTTTTTAGTGCTAGGCACTTTAGAATTAGCTTATCCTGAAAGTAGAGAAGCGATCGAAAGAGCGATCGAACTAGCAGAACGTTACGACGTTAAAATTATAGTTGATATCAATTGGCGTCCGGTGTTTTGGCCAAATCCCGACGAAGCAAAAGCGCACATCATAAAACTCTTAAAAAAAGTAGATTTTCTCAAAGTATCTGACGAAGAAGCCGAATGGTTGTTTGCAACTACCGATGCTGGAGCTATTACCTACCGCCTCGATTCTGTAGAAGGCGTTTTGGTGACAGCGGGCGATAAAGGTTGCTCCTACTGTCTGTCGGAAAATGAAGGAAAAATCCCCGTCTTTGCAGTAGATGTTGAGGATACAACAGGTGCCGGTGACGGATTTGTCGCTGGTTTTGTGCAACAGTTGTGCAAGCAGGGAATTAAGAATTTAGCAGATCCAGAAATAGCAAAAAAAATTGTCACCTATGCAAGCGCGGTGGGTGCGATGACAGCGATGAAGCCTGGGGCAATTGCAGCTCAACCAACCAGCGCTGAAGTTGAAGCTTTCTTGTATTTGTACAAAAAACATCCCGCCAAACATTCATAGGTTCGTAGTGAGGACTTTAGTCCTTCTTTATGCGGACTAAAGTCTTCACTACAAACCTGTTTTTTAGTGGGAAATTAACCGCCAATTATACCAATTTAATAAATACTTGCTATAGATGAATTTCTAGCCCCCCCCCCTTAACAAGGGGGGGTTGGGGGGGGTTCTATGTAGCACTTATTTTGCAAAATGGTATTATAGCGTTTCTCAGAAAGATGAGGTATGCTGAGTTATGCTACAACCCTTACACTAGCAAGTTTTTCATGTCAAAATTCGTACCTCACGAATGTGAGAAAGGCTATATACCATTTTTCTAAAATCGTGCAACACTCTTCGACCCCCCCTAGCCCCCCCTTGCAAAGGGGGGGAACAAGAATACTGTTGCATTCTTTTTTTAAATTGGTATAAGATTATTTTTAATCTGGCGCACCATTACGTCTAGCGGCTGCGAAGCATCTATAATAATTGCATTTTCTGGTTCTTCGAGAGTAGCGCACTGACTTGACAGCAAGTCTAGTTTCATGTAGTGATTTTCGCGAGTTTTTAACCGGGATGCTAATAGCTGAAAAGAAGCTTTGAGATAAACTATTTTCATTTGCTGCGGGTCTCGGTAGAGCATTTCGCGGTAAGATGCTTTTAAGGCAGAACAAGCTAACACGACATTTTTATTTTCCAACAGCCACCTGTCGATTGTAGCTTGCAAGTGCAACAGCCAAGGCAGGCGATCGGCATCTTCTAAAGCAATTCCTCGACTCATTTTTTGGATGTTTGCTGGCGGGTGAAAATCGTCGGCATCGCTGAAATCCCAATTGAGAGATTCCGCCAGCAACTTACCAACAGTAGTTTTTCCCGAACCGGAGACTCCCATCACGATCGCAATCATCGCTATTATTTACCAAATATTTGTAATTCTATCGAGTTGGGCGTGAGACAAACCGAGTTTCTTAAATGTTCTGATAAATCCTGCACCAGAAAAACGTTAAGAAACTCAGTCTATTTCTAATTATCGATCAAACTTCTTCCCTCGTGTTTCTAATTAAATTATAAGCGAATACCCCGATAATTCCACCAATGATGGGGAATATAATAAACGCCCACAACTGTTGGATTGCCCAGGTGCCTTGAAAGATAGCCACACCGATACTTCTAGCGGGGTTAACTGATGTATTGGTTACGGGAATTCCGACTAAGTGAATCAACACCAGCACCAAGCCGATCGGAATTCCGCCCAAACCCACGGGATAATGGGGATCGGTAGTACCCATGATGGTAAATAACAGAAAAGCCGTCAGTACAATTTCCGTCAAAGCTGCTGCTAAAAGCCCGTAACCTGTGGGAGAATGTTCTCCAAAACCGTTGGAAGCAAATCCCGAAGCAGCCGCATCAAAACCGGGTTTTCCTGATGCTATCAGATACAAAACAAGACCGCCTAAAATTCCGCCTAAAATCTGACCTCCTATATAATAAGGAAGCAAAACAGCATCGATCAGTTTAGCAACTACTAAACCGATGCTTACCGCTGGATTGATGTGGCATCCAGAGATCGGCCCGATCGTATAAACCATAACTAAGAGGGATAAGCCAAAGGCGATCGCCACTCCCAAAAAGCCGATTTTGTCTCCAGCTAAAACTGCACTGCCGCATCCACCTAATACCAGTACAAAAGTACCGAAGGCTTCAGCAACTCCTATTTTTATTTTTGTGTCCATGCTCACCCTCTCTATTTTTGATAGGTTAATTATGCACCCTGTTATGATCTGACATTCTCAAAATTAGAGCTGCATTTTTTTTCGCCAGCACTACAATACCAAGGAAAACCTTACAAGGATCTGTAACTTTAATTTATAGAATGTATATTGTCTCAACTGAAATTGTGGAATTTGAATTTAACAAATTAGCTCAGAGCTTACTATTTTATGAAAACAATGTCAAGCCTCTGCGGTTTTTTTAATATAAATTGTGCGAATCAATCACAAATACTTAACTAATTTTTATATGATTTTGTAATTAAATTGTCAATAATCAGCCTATTTTTTGTATAACTTTGGCAAGCTATTAGTAATTTATTTCAAAATAATTAATTTGGGTTTTTGGCTAACTTGACGATCGCAATTTTACTGCTTGTTGGCTGTAAGGCCGATCGCCCTTGCAGCTAAAACATCACTGCTAACCGGCTGGTACATCGGACTGGAGAATGGGCGAAACTCTCGCCAATCGGCGGTAATCTTGCACAGCAAGCGGAACTGTAGCGGGGTTGGGGGTTGGTTGAGGCGATCGACTTCCACGCGAACCAATTCTCGATGCTGCGAGATAATATTAAAAATATCATCCAAAAGATAGCGCGGACAATAGCCTACAATCCAGCGATCTTTAGTACACAGAAGCAAAGCAGAGGAATCGTGCGGATTTTGAAATTCGTGGGCTAAATACAAAAGTTCGCCCACTTGAAGCTCATTAATCCGTTCAATTGCCGGCTTGGGAAGGTGTCGCAGTCCATGTGCAAAAAAATGGATGCGGTAACGTCCATTTTCATCCGGTTCGGGACAGGGGAATACCTCAAATTTATCAGTTACCCGTTTACCTCCGCTGCGGGCCAATAAAGCAATTGGGTCATCTTCGTGTTGAGGGATATTCAACCACTGTACAAATTCAGGGTAGTCAGGGCGCGATCGCGGCCGCACTCGATTAGAAAACAAGGGAAACAGTTTTTGTGAAGTGTAAACCTTATTGAAATCAGGGAAAGATGGCAAGGGTTCAAACCTGCACTTATGTTGAGCTTCTAGAACACCATTTGTATAATTGAACTGGTATTCTTTACCGTTAAATGTCAATTTTGCGATCGGAAACCAAGAACGGCTGCCCGGGTCTTGCCAAGCCAAAAATAGTGTTTTCAAAGCAAATCTCCTGTCAATTCAAGTAGCCTTTCTCTATTATATTTAAGTATTTGTTGAGAAAAGTCAATGGTAATTTGTGAAATGCGATCGCGCGGTATCCGGTTAAAAATGGCTAGAGGCTCATTAGGGGAAATCCTCGCAAGGCAATTGAGCCAAATTTTGGCTGCTTGGGGATAGTCTAGCGCTGCGGAGCGGAATGCCTCAAAAGTCTTGAGAGGCTTTCGTTCATTATCGCTAGCATATAACTGAGAAGAGCATCTTTTAGCATAAGCTTGGACAGAAAAGCCAGTATCTTTTGTAATCAGTCTATCTTGCCGTTCTTTATCTAATATCCGCACTCCAAAACTAGAGGCATGGTCGTGAGTTGGTGCTAGATATCTGGCGATATTTAAAGTAGGATCGCTTTCGGGTTTATCTAATACACCCCAATTCTCTGAGTGACGGTCTGTAGGGTGCATCTCACTTTGGCAAATACATCAAATTGAAAGTTGACCGTTGAGATAAGCACAGCGAAGAGAAAGGAT
>NZ_JAUBVR010000124.1:0-9639 GCF_036705955.1 Microcoleus sp. A6-C6
GTGATGCTATATCTGCCCATTTTTGTGACTTATTTATGCCTTCTTTAATTCCCCAATCTTAGACCTGAATCCTTACTTTATTTCTTAGTCCGCGGAGGCGGACATCGTTTGTGTAGACGCGATTTCAATCGCCGAATTTTATCTTTGATCTAGTTTTTAATTTTTAGTTTCCTATTAGTATACTGAGGAACCCAACCTTGAGCAGTGGTGTAATACTGCACAAATTTCAAGTACAGCAACGGAGTGAGATAAAACCAATGTTCGGTATTAGCCGGTACTTTAATATATTCTTCAGCTTCCAACATTAATTGTACCTGAGAGCCGTTAGGATACACAAAACCAAAAACACATTCCCCAGCTAAGACGTGCAGAACTTCTGCATCTGCGTGGGTGTGAGTGCGATCGCTTTTAATCATCAGCGAGTAAATCTGTGGCGAACCGGGGTGCAACACTTTTAAGTCGCACCACTGACATCCGCTAGCGCGCTTGAAGTATTCAAACTCGGTTTTAAATGCTGCGAGTACCTGCTGTTTTTCTGTTACGCTGAGAATGTCTTGGAGTAGAATTTCTCGAACCGCAGGATTTTTGTTCGTTGACAGGCGATCGATCTGAATATTTAAAACATCCAGTTGGCGAGCGATCGCCCCGATCTCCGTATATGTCCTACCGTCTTCTAGTTGCAGAACAGCCATATTACACCACCTATTTATTTGGCTTTGAGGAGAATTTAGTTTCCAGTTTCTATATACCGTTGTTACAGACTAAACTCCTGCCTATTTTCCATAATAGCCGATCGCTAAAGTTAGATGTTTTTCGTTATATATTAAACATCTACCAGACTTTAATTGTCAAATTTTAACTTTTATTTAATAACCTTGAGAGTAGAAAGTAGGGTGCGTACCGCGCACCTTACAAAACTGAGAACTTTTAAAGCAGCATTCCCGCAATACAAGCAGTCATGAAACAAGCCACAGAACCAGCAATCATCGCCCTCACACCCAACCGAGCCAAATCGCCTTTGCGCGATGGCGCGATCGCACCAATCCCCCCAATTTGAATCCCGATGGAACCAATATTAGAAAAGCCACACAAAGCATAAGTCGCAATAATTGCTGCTCGTTCTGAAATCGCCTGTTGCTTCACCAATTTCATCAAATCTAAATAAGCAATAAATTCATTTAAAATCGTCTTTTTTCCGAGAATAACTCCTATTTTTCCACAATCAGCCCAAGGGATACCCATCAGCCAAGCCACCGGAGCCATCAAATAAGAAAAAATCCATTCCAGCGACAACTGAGGCAAACTAATCAGCCCTCCAAACCAACCCAAAAGCGCATTAAAAAATGCCAATAAACCCAAAAAAGCAATCAGCATCGCGCCCACATTAGCCGCTAACTTCAAGCCGTCGGTAGCACCAGAAGCTGCCGCATCCACTGCATTAGCATAAACCTGATCTACCTTAATCTCCACCTCGCCAGCAGTCAGGGATTTTTCTGTTTCCGGGTACAGCAATTTAGAAATAGCCAAAGCAGCCGGTGCCGACATCACCGACGCAGCAATTAAATGTTGAGCCGACACTCCAAAAGAAATGTAAGCCGCCATTACTCCGCCGGCAATTGTCGCAAAACCCCCCGTCATCACAGCGTGAAGTTCCGAGAGCGTCATTGTCGCCACATAAGGCTTAATTAACAGTGGCGCTTCTGTTTGTCCGACAAAAATATTGGCAGCACAGGAAAGAGTTTCTGCACCGGAAGTTCTCATGGTTTTAATCATGCCCCAAGCGACTGCTTGCACCACCCGCTGCAAAATGCCATAGTGATAGAGTAGGGTGATAAACGAAGAGAAAAAGATAATAGTCGGCAGCACTTTAAAAGCGATAAAGTGTTCGGCAAAATTGTCTCCAAATACGAACTTTGCCCCGGCATCTGAAAAATTGAGAAATTGGGTGACTAAATCTCCCAAAAATTTAAATACCGCCAAACCCGGGGCAGTTTTGAGAATCAAAATTGCAAAAATTAGCTGCAAAGCAATTCCCCACAGTACGGGAGGCCACTTAACCGCGCGCCGATCGACTGAAAAGGCGTAGCACAAACCGACAAAAACAGCTAAGCCCAATACAGAAATAAGTCTTTCCATTTCAGTCACATTCCCTTATAATCAAAGACTAAAGCTCAAAATTACGGCGCAGCCTAATTGCTGCTACTTTTATGCCTCTACCTATAGTTGCTATTATTGGACGCCCCAATGTAGGCAAATCGACGATCGTCAACCGTTTAGCCAACAGCCAAGACGCGATCGTCCACGACGAACCGGGAATCACGCGCGATCGCACGTACAGACCAGCATACTGGGGCGATCGCGAATATCAAGTCGTAGACACCGGCGGGCTAGTATTCGACGACGAAACCGAATTTCTGCCATTAATCCGCGAACAAGCACTGGCAGCCCTATCAGAAGCCAGCGCAGCCATTTTCGTAGTAGACGGAAAAACCGGACTCACAGGCGGCGACGAATCCATCGCCTCTTGGCTGCGGGTGCAAAAAGTCCCGATCATTCTCGCCGTCAACAAATGCGAATCGGAAAATACAGGACTCACCCAAGCAGCAGACTTTTGGACATTGGGATTGGGAGAACCTTTCCCAATTTCCGGGATTCACGGTAACGGCACCGGCGAATTGCTAGACCAATTAATGACTTACCTTCCCACAGAAGTAGAGCCAGAAGTAGATGAAATAAAAGTAGCAATAATCGGTCGTCCCAACGTCGGCAAATCGAGCTTGCTTAACTCATTTCTCGGAGAAAACCGCGCCATAGTCAGCCCAATTTCCGGCACAACCCGCGACGCAATTGACACCATAGTAGAACGCAACGGTCAAACCTACCGCCTGATCGACACAGCCGGAATTCGCAAAAAGAAAAACGTCGAATATGGTGCCGAATTTTTCGGAATCAACCGCGCTTTCAAAGCCATCCGCCGCGCCGATGTCATACTGCTAGTCATTGACGCAATCGACGGCGTTACTGATCAAGATCAAAAATTAGCCGATCGCATCAGCCAAGAAGGTCGAGCCTGCATCATCGTCATCAACAAATGGGATGCCATAGAAAAGGACAACGACACGATCTACGAGTACGAAAAAACAGCAAGAACTAAACTGTATTTCCTCGACTGGGCAGAAATGATCTTTGTCAGCGCCATGAGTGGACAGCGAGTTGAAAAAATCATTGAATTAGTAGACAAAGCCTCCGACGAACACAAGCGTCGCGTCGCTACCGCCGTGATTAACGAAGTCATAGAAGAAGCCACAACCTGGCACTCAGCGCCAGTTACCCGCCAAGGAAAACAAGGCAAAATCTATTACGGTACTCAAGTGCGAGCGCAACCACCGACAATTGCGCTGTTCGTCAACGATCCCAAACGCTTCACCGAAAACTATCGCCGCTACATGGAAAGCCAATTCCGCAAACACCTAGGCTTTACAGGTACACCAATGCGACTCCTGTGGAGAGGCAAAAAAGTTCGCGCCAGCGAAGAAAGTACCACCAACAGAGCACTACGTGTGAAGTAATTCTAGACTCTAGATTAAAGAAAAAACGCAGTTTAATGATTTAAGCAAATTGCGTTTTTTTCTTATCTCTTCCTTCTTTCTCTTCTTTCTCTTCCTTCACGTTTTTCGCACTTCAATAAATTGATATTCTTAAAAATCTCAAATCGACAAAATGGATTTATTGCGATCGCTTCCGATTGGACTTTACCTAGAACAACCCGTAACCTGGCTGCACCGGCTCGACTCCCGCGTCAAATTAGCCTGGTTGATGACATTTCTGATTGTACCAATACTCGCCAATCCCGTTTGGCGGTTGATGCTAGTAGCGATGTTAATCGTACTGACACTCAGCGCAGCCATTCCCTTCCGCGTGTGGAAACAGCAAATGGGAATGCTGCTGCTATTCTGCCTTTTAGTATTTTGCCTCAGCGCGATCGCCCCCGACGCACTTCCATCGGAACACCAGCCCCGCATCCCCGCCGACGAATTAACCTTTTCCCAACAAACCGCAACCCTTCCACCCGCTCAAAATCCCAAACCCTGGTATCAACCTTCTTTTAATTTCGGCTCAAACCCCCCAACCCAAAATCCCAAAGCTCAAGCCCCAAATAAACTCCCCCAACCCACAAACTACAGTTACGTTTTATTCAAACAAGGCCCGGTTAAAATCACCCGCAAATCCTTAGATTTAGCTATCAACGTCAGCACCCTATTTTTCACAGTAATTTACAGCACCAACCTCTACCTCCTTACCACAGCCAGCGAAGAAATCACCGCAGCTATAGAAAACTTAATGCAGCCGCTGCGTCGTTTAAACTGGCCTGTCACCGAAATCGCACTAACATTAACGTTATCTTTGCGCTTCATTCCCCTAGTATTGGAAGAAATACAAAATTTAGTGCGATCGGTCAGCACCAGAGCGATCAACTGGAAAAAACTCGGATTTCGCCGCGCCGCTCAAGTTTGGTTACTGATTGCCGAGCGGCTGTTAGAAAACTTGCTCCTGCGAGCCGAACAAATGGCTAGCGCTATGACAGTTCGCGGCTTCACCAGTCCCGATCGACACCGTGTAGAATGGCACCAGTTGGATTTCAAAATCCGAGACTGGATCGCCCTCGGCTGCTTACTCGCCCTCTGGAGCGCCCGCTTGGTTTGGGGTTGGGACAGTTGACAGTTGACAGTTGACAGTTGACAGTTGACAGTACGGGAATCAAACCATTTATGCTTGACGGGTATGGGCCACCCATCCAAGCAAAACTAATACCAGTTTCCAACAAGAATGCAGATCGCGATAGTGCTGCTAAAGTAATGGAGACGAATATTTAGAGATTCAAGACTTTGAACATCTATCTTGGGACAGATATCGTATATATTCCCCGCATTCAAGCTGCATTAGACCGGTTTGGCGATCGCTTCCTAGAAAAAGTTTACACGCCCGCCGAACAAAGAGATTGCCGACAACTAAATTCTCAAGACAGCAGCATTAAAGGTAAAATGAACCGAGTTTCCTGCAACCAACTAGCCGGGCGGTGGGCAGCCAAGGAAGCTGTTGTCAAGGCCCTAGGCACGGGATGGCGGGGAATACGGTATGCAGATGTGGAAATTCGGCGCTCCGAAAACGGTGCTCCCAACGTGCAACTGCACGGAACCGCAGCAGCACAAGCCTCTGTTTGGGGAAATTGCCAGTGGCAGTTGAGCCTCAGTCACGATGGAGACTATAGCATGGCTACGGCGATCGCCCTTTGCACCCCGCGATCGAGTGAAACTAAAATCTAAAGTCTAAATCTTTAATCTAATTATCGATCGATTGTGAGTGTGAATGACTACCGAAACCTACCTGAATCATCCAAACTTTGGCCTCCTCTTCAGGATATCCCAGGTTGAAGACAGCCAAGAATTATTTACCACCCTATATGCCCAACGCCTATTTTTCTTAGTAACCAACGGCCCTGGCGGCCTGAGATTTGATCCCATCAGTCGCTCCGACGCTCGCCTGATGGTCGAAATTCGCCTGCGAACCCTCCGTCGCAGCGGTCAATATCAGGAGTACGACCAATTACAGGTTATTCACAAGCGGACATTTCAGTAGCGAAAATCGGCCATTGGTAACTTGGTAATTGGTAATCGGTAATTGGTAATCGGTAATTGGTAATTTGGTAATTGGTATCTGTTTTAATTTTCTTGCCCTCCAGTTCTCAGCGATCCAGAACCTATGACCATTGCCTCTCGAATTAACAGCATTCGCCAAGACTTGCCCGAATCAGTGCGGTTAATTGCCGTTACCAAACAGGTATCGACTGACGCTATCCGCGAAGCATACGAGGCGGGTATCCGAGATTTTGGCGAGAGCAAGATTCAAGAGACTGCCGATAAACAAAGCCAACTGCAAGATTTGCCGGATATCAACTGGCACTTAATCGGCCACTTGCAAGCCAACAAAGTGGCCAAAGCCCTAGAGCTTTTCCAGTGGATTCATTCTGTGGACAACTTAAAACTGGCCCGTCGGCTCGATCGCATAGCGGGCGAACAGTCCTGCTCTCGGCAAGTCTGCCTGCAAGTAAAAATGTTGCCAGATCCCGACAAATACGGGTGGAGCGTCCCAGAACTGCTTGCCGACCTTCCAGAACTCAACGAATGTCAGCATATCAAAATTCAAGGTTTGATGACAATACCTCCGTTGGGATTAGATGACTCGCAAATCCGAGAATTATTTAACAGCACCCGCGAACTTGCTGACAAAATCCAGCAGCAAAATTTGCCCCGCATTCAAATGCAGCAGCTCTCGATGGGGATGTCGGGAGATTATCATTTGGCAATTCAAGCAGGTGCTACTATGATACGGCTAGGAACAAGCTTGTTTGGCTCTAGGAGGAGATAAATTGTTGAAATCTTCTGATCAGCACAACTTGGGTTAAAAATAGAGTAGTTAGCGACCCGCGGCTAACCCGCAACGCGAGTATAGTCGGGGCAGCACAGTCGTGAAGGAGCTTAAATGGTGAACATTTTTTCTAAGCTACGAGATTTTGTAGGCTTCAACAATGAGCCTGAATACGATTACGAGTACGACGAAGCGGAAGGAGAACGCTTTCAGAACGTCTACCAACAGCCTGAACCGAACGCCGCCGCTGCTGCTGTCGCCGCAGCAGAAGAAGAACGTCGCCAAAATCGCAGAATGCGGGAGCGGTCAGTAGTAGGATCGACAGGTACGGATGTTGTTGCACCAACCGGGGGAGTAGGGTCAGTAATGAATAACGTGATTGGAATGCCTGGAGCTATGAACGGGATTTCGGAAGTAGTAGTGATGGAGCCGCGCACTTTTGAAGAGATGCCGGCAGCAATTCGAGCTCTTAAAGAACGCAAATCTGTGGTTTTGAACCTGACGGTGATGGATCCAGACCAAGCGCAAAGAGCTGTGGACTTTGTGGCGGGCGGTACTTACGCCCTTGACGGTCATCAAGAGCGCATTGGCGAAAGCATCTTCTTGTTTACGCCTAGCTGCGTGCAGGTGAGAACTCAGTCTGGTGTGGTTCACGAAGTGCCTCCAGCCCAAGGACGCCCGCGCCCTGCTGCGGCTGCTCCTGCACCGACAGTCTGGCCGGCAGAACAAGCTCAAATGGTTCAGTAAGAATGAAGGAAGAAGGAAGAGGGAAGAAGGAACAAGGAAGGAAGCAAGAAAAATATCGTAAAAGATGAGATTGTCTGTTGGTTTATAGTTTTAAACTTGCCGAAATCAGATGATCGCATTCTGGATATTTTTCGATTATTACAATTTTTTTTCCTCTTTCCTTTTTCCTTCTTTCTTTTTCCCTCTTTTTTTATTCTTCCTTTTTCTCTCTTTATTCTTCCTTTTTCCCTCTTCTTTCTTCCCTCTTCCTTCTTCCTTCTTCCCTCTTCCTTCTTCCTTCAGAATGACTAACATAAAATTTGGTACGATCGGCGGCGGAGTAATGGGAGAGGCTCTCTTATCCCGCCTCATAGCACAAAAAGTTTATTTGCCCTCAGAAATATTGGTGAGCGATCCGCAACCCCAACGGCGGGAATTTTTGACGGAAACCTACGGAATCGGAACAACAGCCAGCAATCTTGAAGTTGCTACCGCTACAGAAGTGCTGTTTTTGGCGATTAAACCGCAAATTTTTGAGAAGGTAGCTTTGGAATTGGCAGTGGCGGCCGATCGCAAACAAGGAAATAATGGAGAAACGGCTAATTCCCAGCCAGAAGCGGTGGTAGTGTCAATTTTGGCAGGAGTCCCGCTCAGCAAGCTCGAACCGGCGTTCCCGGGGCGAGTAGTGCTGCGTGTGATGCCAAATACTCCGGCAACGGTAGGCGCGGGAATGAGCGCGATCGCCCCAGGGAAACTCGTGCAACCGGCTGATTTAGAATTAGTCAAGCGCATCTTTCAGGCAGTAGGAGAAGTAGTAGAAGTGCCTGAAAGTATGCTGGATGCGGTGACTGGCCTTTCCGGTTCCGGGCCAGGTTATGTAGCGATTTTGATCGAAGCCTTGACAGATGGCGGAGTTTGTGCAGGTTTGCCACGGGCGATCGCCTCCCAATTAGCCCTGCAAACTGTATTCGGTACAGCGAAGTTATTACAAGAAACAGGAATGCACCCAGCAGAATTAAAAGATCGAGTTACAAGTCCCGGCGGCACAACTATTGCCGGAATTGCTACATTAGAGAGTAACGGCTTTCGGTCTGCTTTGATCGAAGCAGTCAAAGCAGCTTGTTTGCGCTCTCAAGAATTGGGGAAATAACCACAGAGAATTTAAAGACGTACAATAAAAAAATAAGAGTTGAGTTCAAGTGAGGACTATCGCCAATGCCAGAACAGTTAGAAGAAAGGGTTGCCCTCTTAGAAGCTGAAGTTGCTCGCCTCAAAGACAAAGTATAAAATAACTCGTTTTCTAAACCTTGGTGGGAACAAATTACTGGAACATTTGCTAACAATCCGGCTTACAATGAAGCGATGCAATTGGCTATAGAATACCGTGACTCTCTGCGCTCAAATTCTACCCAACAATCCGCAGATTAAATGTATAGCCTTTCTCAAAAAGGTGAGGTACGACTGGGCATAGGGCATAGGGCATAGGGCATAGGGCATAGGGCATAGGGCATAGGGCATACCTCATCTTTCTGAGAACCGCTATAGATTATTGATACTAATCGTCCGATCAATCGCTAGCTGCTGTTTCCAATTTCCGTCCAATTTTCGGCTCAGTACCGTTCAAAAGCCGCTGAATATTGCTGCGATGGCGCACAATTACAAACACGCCGCCTGCTATTCCAAACAATACATAAGCCAGCGGCTGATGTAAAGCAAACATCAATCCAGCAACGCTAATTGCTCCGATAATCGAGCTTAAAGAAACAATGCGCGATACCGCAAAAACTATGCCAAAAATCCCGAAAGTTCCCAAACCAACTGGCCAGTACAAACCGAGCAAAACTCCCAAACTGGTAGCCACAGATTTACCGCCGGTAAAGCCCAGCCAGATAGATTTGCTGTGTCCCAAAACTGCAAACAAACCCGCTAAAGTTGCCATCCACGGGATGATAGTTGCAGTATTTTCTAAACCGGCGGCGATCGCTAGTTGGCGGGTAAACTCTAGAGAGTAGATGTAGCGGATTAGGACGATCGCACTTACGCCCTTCAACACGTCAACCAGCAACACCGCCAACCCCGGCCACTTCCCCAAAGTCCTGAGTACATTAGTCGCACCAGTCGAACCCGAACCTACTTCGCGAATATCAATCCCCAGCATCAATTTACCCAAGGTGTACCCAGTCGGAATCGAACCCAGCAAGTAAGCTGCGATTAACAATGCGCCATTTAAAATCAACCACAAACCCATAATAAATTCCCTCATTCATTACTTTTGAGAACTCAAGTCTTCGCTACAAATTTAACGATAATTCTTTAACCTGCTGGGAGGTGACATCTTCCTAAATTAAATTTAGTTCTTGGATTACAAGAAATTAAAACTAATTTATGAAGATGTCTTCCTTCTTCCTTCTTCCTTCTTCCTTCTTCCTTCTTCCTTCTTCCTTCTTCCTGATGACTAATGACTAATGACTACTGACTACTGACTAC
>NZ_JAUBVR010000125.1:0-9304 GCF_036705955.1 Microcoleus sp. A6-C6
ATACTGAAGGCGGTTGAAACCGCTGCCGACTTATCCCCATGTCTAAAGCCAGGGGCTTGCATCTCGCTTTTCGGTCAGCGGTGTTAGCGCCGCCCGGAGCGTGAATTAGTTCGTAACCGCGATCGTACAATTCAGTATCCAGCTTACCGGTGCTGGGGTTTTTCCAGTTAGCAAAAGCAATCTTAACTTGCAGGGGATAGCTGCACAAACTGGCTAAAAACTTTTCCGCATTAATGTCAAATTTCAAGTTTTCTGCATCTAGCAGCAAAATTGCAATTTCCCGATCGCACTTTACGGCTGTTTCTGGGGAACTCGTACTTTCCGCGCCTTCGCCACTCAACGGGAATCGAGGCTCAAAACCTTGTTGGCTAACAGCTTGAAGCGGATAAAACTGCTGGCGACGGGAACTGCGGCTGTGGCGGAATCGATCGGGCGAACGTCGGGGATTTTTCATTAACTGACAATGGTAGCTTACCTTTATGGTGGCCGATGGGCTAATAATAAAATAAATACACTTAACAATTCTTAAAAAAAATGGCTAGAGACTTGCGGGGATTCCTAAAACTCCTAGAAGAAAGGGGACAACTGCGCCGAATTAGCGCTTTAGTCGATTCCGACCTCGAAATTGCCGAAATTTCCAACCAAATGCTGGTCAAAGGCGGGCCCGGACTTTTGTTTGAAAACGTCAAAGGGGCAGAATTCCCCGTGGCGATTAACCTGTTGGGCACAGAAGAACGGGTTTGCTGGGCGATGAACATGGAAAAGCCGATCGAACTAGAAGAGCTCGGCAAAAAATTGGGAATGCTACAACAGCCAAAACCGCCCAAAAAGATATCCCAAGCCATAGAATTCGGCAAAGTCCTGTTCGACGTAGTGAAAGCCAAACCAGGCCGCGACTTCTTCCCAGCTTGTCAGCAAGTGGTATTTGAGGGAGAAGGCGTGGATTTGAACAAAATCCCGATGATTCGCCCCTATCCGGGAGATGCGGGCAAAATCATCACCTTGGGTTTGGTAATTACCAAGGATTGCGAAACCGGTACGCCGAATGTGGGCGTTTATCGGTTGCAATTGCAGTCAAAAAACACGATGACCGTACACTGGTTATCTGTCCGGGGTGGCGCGCGGCACTTGCGGAAAGCGGCGCAAGCTGGTAAAAAGTTGGAAGTTGCGATCGCCCTGGGAGTTGACCCGCTGATTATTCTCGCAGCAGCAACCCCGATTCCTGTAGATTTATCCGAATGGTTATTTGCCGGACTTTACGGCGGTTCCGGCGTGCAATTGGCGAAGTGCAAAACAGTAGATTTAGAAGTACCTGCGGACTCGGAAATTGTATTAGAAGGAACGATTACACCGGGGGAAGTTTTGCCAGACGGGCCTTTTGGCGACCACATGGGTTATTACGGCGGCGTGGAAGATTCGCCGCTAGTTCGGTTTAACTGCATGACGCACCGCAAAGACCCGATTTATCTAACCACATTTAGCGGGCGGCCGCCGAAAGAAGAGGCTATGATGGCGATCGCGCTTAACCGTATTTATACCCCTATTTTGCGGCAGCAAGTATCGGAAATTGTCGATTTCTTCTTACCGATGGAAGCGCTGAGTTATAAGGCGGCAATTATCTCGATTGATAAAGCATATCCCGGTCAAGCGCGCAGGGCTGCTTTAGCATTTTGGAGTGCATTACCGCAGTTTACTTACACTAAGTTTGTGATTGTTGTGGATAAAAGTATCAACATTCGCGACCCGCGTCAAGTAGTTTGGGCAATTAGTTCTAAAGTCGATCCGGTTCGGGATGTATTTATTCTGCCGAATACGCCCTTTGATACGTTAGATTTTGCCAGTGAAAAGATTGGTTTGGGAGGCAGAATGGGGATTGATGCTACTACGAAGATGCCGCCGGAAACGGATCACGAGTGGGGGGAAGTTTTGGAGTCCGATCCTGATATGGTGGCTATGGTTGAGCGGCGTTGGGCGGAGTACGGTTTGGCCGATTTGAATTTGGGTGAGGTCGATCCGAATTTGTTTGGGTATGAGATGAGGTAGGGAAGCGCAGAAATGCAGAGGCGGGACGCCTGTTCCACCGTAATCTTGTAGGGGCGGTGCCAAGAGTGCCCGCCCCTCTGATTGGAATTAGCACCGAAACAGCCAGAATTATATTATATTTTAGAGTTTGTGGCAGAATTGAGGAATGAACGATTAATCCCACTGACGAACAAGCCCAAGCCTGTCTGCGCGTCTGCCAGATGTTGTCTAACTGCTACCGAGACATCCAACTATTCCGTTTTAGCGATCGCACCGGAGTAGTCTTTATATTTGCAGGCGAGGAACTGCAAATTATCGTATCCCCTAATGGCGACTGGAGGTTTTTAGATGCAACCGAAATTTGAAAAAATGACTAATCAAGAACTCAAGGCTTACGCCTTGGCGCATCGGGAGGATTTAGAAGCTTTGGATGTCCTCTACCGTCGCCGTACTCCCGACTCCGAAGCGATATGGTTTCATCCTCCAAAAACTAAAGACGAAGAGCGCTCGCAATTTGAATTGTTCAAGCAGATGATAGAGGAGAGAGCAGAAAAGAATGGCAAGAATCATCCCATAACTACAGTTACACACAAAGAAAATAACCCTATGACTTCTGAAAAAATTATTACCTCAGAGCAAATTTCTCAGTATCGCTCTGAATTGGCAGGTAATCTAGATGCCCTAGCTGCTCTTGACGTAATCGAGAAAGAGTATGGTGGTAAGTTAGCAGAAGCTGCCAAAGCAATAGCGATTCGGAATGACATCGAAGGAATCACTGACTTCGGACTCTCTGATTGGTTTGACGCGATGCTTCAGGAATGTCGGAATTTTATTTGTCAGCCCAAATACCAGAACTTGAGAGAAAACTACTTGCCTGCACTAATACCTCCTTTAACAGATTGTGTAGCAGGGAGTCTGGGTTGTCCTCCAGGAATAGCAGCAATCATAGCAGTTCCATTTGCCGCCTACATTAAAGAAGAAGGCATGGAAAAATTCTGTCAGTCTCCAAATTCCTAACTTTAAAGTCCCGTTGCTACGAAAGCAGCCCAGTAATAAGGTTTTTCAAAGGGATATGGTTTGAGCTTTGCTTGATCTAACGACTCTTTGAATAACTTATTGTTCTCGTCATCCAAATGACGTTGAAATTCTGGGCTTTCTACAATTTTTCTCAACTCTTCACCCGTAAGTGTTCGCAGCCATTTTTGGGTTTTGTTCAGAGCAATGGCAACACTTCCTGGCTTTAGTGGCACAAGCTGTTTGAGGTTTTTATAAAATTCGGTCATAAACAAATTAGTGGCAGCCTGGTCCACACTCCAGAGCGTGCTAACAACGCTAGGACTGCCTGCATACAAAAAAGCGCTAATCAAGCCAACGTACTCATCGCTGATGCTAGTGGGGTCTGTAATACCAGTTTCACAAGCTGAAAAGGTGACTAGGCGACATTCATCTAGGTTCAGTTTTTCAAAAATTTTGCCTAATGTTAGGTCGGCATCTGCACCTAACTTGCCTTCCGACTCTGCTAAGC
Organism: Microcoleus sp. A6-C6; assembly: GCF_036705955.1. Taxonomy (NCBI): domain Bacteria; kingdom Bacillati; phylum Cyanobacteriota; class Cyanophyceae; order Oscillatoriales; family Microcoleaceae; genus Microcoleus; species Microcoleus sp. A6-C6. The sequence continues at coordinate 3,548 of NZ_JAUBVR010000125.1, forward strand.
GCAAAGCCGATTTCAGGGGCGATCCAAAATCAAAGGAACCGTGACAACAGAAGTGAAGGCAATGAGGAGAACGCACCTGTTCGTTAATCAGGGCTGCTTCTGTTGCTTCTTTTTCCCGAAGAACGATGCTATGGTCTGAGTCAAAGTGTTGGCAAATCTTTTCGAGTTGAACTTCAGTGCCAGTCAAAATCGGAAGATCTTTTCGGGTGGGATTTTGGATAGCTAATATGCGGGTGAATTCGTGTCGGTGCTGCTCTCTTTTTTGTGCCAGTTGCAGCAGTTGGCAACTGGGTGCATAGCCTACGCCGTTGGGGAAGCGATCGCACAAGAAATCACCCTTAGCCAACGGCAGTGCATGAAGGGGAAATAGGTGCAGGTAGCGATGGGGGATGAGGATAAGGCGTGAGCAAGTGTCTGGAACTAGCTTTAAGATGTCCTCCAGATGGAGAATCTCAGCGAGACGACTGAGGCGAGAGGCTAGACTATTTATCCACTGGCTTTTTATTCTCCGACCGTATGCTTCCAGATACTCGTTAGCCCAATTTATTAAGGCTTTTAGGTCATCAACTGGGGTGGACAAGGTAAGCCGTTGGAGGCTATGGCGAGTGATGATAAAGGTCTCGAAGCCTGCTCTGGTGATGTACCACTGGATAATCGTGGTGTGGTCATTTAGGGTTGCCTGAAATTGGTCAAGTTTGAAGCCATAACCGATGGGCAGGTAGCGGTCTTGCAATTCATTGCGCTTCTGTCGTAGCTGCTGGAGATGTTGCGCTAAGCCTGTTGGGTTATCGGCTGTGGCAGTCTGGATCTGGTACTGACCACTGGCTATTTTGTCTTGGAGTTGTTCTAGTTGACTGACAATTTCTGGGAGGAAGATGTTATTGCGATCTCGGCTGAGAATAAGTTCTACTAGGTTGCGGGTTTTACTGCGCTCGGCGTATTCTATGGCTTGGTCGTAGTATTGCGGCTCATCTTTAGCGAGTTCTAGGCAAACTTCCACCATGCGTTGATAGAGCTTGTTCGATTCTTCTGCTAGTTTTTTCTTGTCTTCCTCCATGCCCGAACCTGAGACTATCTCGCCACGTAGGGATTCTACAGTGCCAATGGCCGTGGCAAAGGCAGGGTACGTCTTGCGAAACAGTCGAGCCTTTTGGTAGGCCACACCAAGGCTGAATTGAGTTCCTGCATGGTCTTGAGGGAAGGCTTCGCGGGTATGTACTTGTAAGACAGCTAAGTAACAGCGGATTGCCGCTTCCAAATTCTCTGCTTGTTCTCCCCGGACGCGGTAATAGTAGGCAGTACCCAAATTGTTTTGGGTTGCTGCCCAGTATTGGGGGAAGGCTTTGCGAGTTCGTACCTCTAACGCATTGGAGAAACAGCGGATTGCCACTTCTAAATTCTCTGCTCGTTCCCCCTGGATGCGCTCAAGGTAGGCAATGCCCAGATTGTTTTGGCTTTCTGCCCAGTATTGGGGGAAAGCTTCACGAGTGTATTCCAGCAACGCATTGGAGAAACAGTGGATTGCCACTTCTAAATTTTCTGCTTGTTCCTTCTGGATGCGCTCAAGGTAGGCAATTCCCAGATTGTTTTGAGTTCTTGCCCATCGTTCAGGGAAGGCTTCGCGAGTGTATTTCTGCAATGCAGCCAAGTAATAGTTGAGTGCGGTCTCTAAATTCTCCGTCGTTTCTCCCCGGATGCGTTTACGATATGTCGCCCCCAGATTGTTTTGGGTTGCTGCCCAGTATTGGGGGAAGGCTTCGCGGGTACGTACCTCCAGTGCAGCTAAGTAACAGCGGATTGCCGCCTCCAAATTCTCTGATCGTTCCCCAATAATTCGTTTATTGTAGGCATTACCCAGATTGTTTTGAGTTGCTGCCCAGTGTTCTGGTAAGGCTTGGCGAGTGCGTACCTTCAAGGCATCTAATAAATGCCTGATTGCTGCTTCCAAATTCTCTGCTTGTTCTCCCCGGATGCGCTCAAGGTAGGCAAGACCTAAATTGTTTTGGCTGGTAGCCCATTGTTCGGGGGAGGCTTCGCGGGTAAAGACTGTGGCAACGACCTCGTAGCCTGTAATGGCAATTTCCAGGTTACTAGCCCGGTTGCCCAGTGGAAACTCCCAAATCCGGTTGGTGAAAGTGCCAATAACTGCCGCAATTTCATGTGCTTGCTCTGGCTCCAGTTTAGGTAAGGTAGCTGTTGCCCAGCTTCGCAAAACATTAGCCAAGTTATCATCCACTTTGTCTAGGTTTGCTTGCAGCAGCAGGTACACCACTGCTAGGTAACCCTCGCTTGCGTAAATTACCTGGAATATCTGCAATAGGAGGTTGAGTTGAGACTCAGGATTTGGGCATGGGGAAGAAGTGGGGATTGATGATGACATTTCCAGTTCCTCAGCCAGTTGACAGGCAATATCGATTAAAAAATTAGCGGCGTTGCGATCGCCCCTCTCTTCCAACTGCTCTACTACTTTTACGATCGCCTCTACAAACCCCGCATCCACTAACTCTGAATTAGCATTCAAAATCTGCTCTTCTTCTCCACTAGGACAACTCAGCAGCGTATTAATCAGATTAAGATAAGCTTCGAGGCGTTTTTCATTCATAGGGCAAGGTAGCGATCGCCAAATAGCTGTATTGTAGCTCAGCCTTAAAAATAGACGATCGCAAACGATGAAATGGATCGCACCTAATTTTCCAGAATTTCCACTAAATCCTCGATCGCAATATCGAACGCACGAGCCATCTTATCCAAAGCTGTGTAGTCAACAGTTGCCATACCTGGAGAGTTCGCATAGGTAATTATCGTGGTATATGGAATACCTGTTCTTTTGGAGACTTCTGTCAGATTCCAACCCTTTTCTTGAGCAAATTCTCGAACTCGCAGCCTAATTCGTCCCATTACCTCTTGACAACACACGAGTATTCGTGTTGAATATAAACTATAAACAAGCGATCGCCCCGTGACCTGAGAAATCTAGAGCGATCGCCTTTCATTTACCACCCACCAAAGTGGGCAGAACAAATCTATGATACCAAAAGAATCGACCTATCGCGATCGACTTGTGCCTTGGCATCTAATTCGCCACCTCCCCAACTGTCAGCGGTTAACAGTCGCCCGTTTCAGCCGCCGCCGTGATGCGGAATCTTACCTCAATGCACTCCGCCGCTTAATGCCCGCAGTCTCTCATACAATTGTTTTCGTGAATGCGCTGTCGCTAAATGAAAACAGCGTGCCAATTCCGATGCAATTGTCGATCGAACGTTAACCGTCAAAAAGTGCGATCGCGCTTCCGGTAATTATTCTATTTTGTCAGAAGTGCGATCGACCTAATTATCCCCAAAAGTCTTGTTAAACTAGAAATAGATTTGAGTCAAGGAGTCACATCAATGCCATCTCCCTTCCCCGGTATTGACCCATATTTAGAACATCCCGAACTCTGGCCGGGAATACATCACTTGTTAATCAATCAAATTGCTAGATTTTTATCTCCTCAACTGCGTCCTAAATATTTAGTTGATGTAAAAGTAAGAATCTATGAAACTCCTGATGACGATACTCTACTAATTGCCATTCCAGACGCAACAGCATCAAATGTAGGATTTGCAACACTTCCAACACAACCGATAAAAGTAACTGTTCCCGTGCCTTTCCCAAGGCGGGAAGGATATTTAGAAATTAGGGAAAGAGAAACAAAAGAATTAATAACAGTTATTGAAATCCTATCACCTACGAACAAACGCGCTGGTAAAGGGCGAAAAATTTATGAAGAAAAGCGAGAGGAAATTTTAGGAAGCCGGACTAATTTAGTGGAAATTGATTTATTGCAGCGCGGGCAAAAAATGCCCATTATTGAGAATATTGATAGCCAATATCGGATTTTAGTTTGTCCGGAAAATCACCGCCCTTTCGCGGATTTGTACGCTTTTAACGTCCAAAACCCGATGCCTGCTTTTCCTTTGCCGTTGCGATCGGGCGATACTGAACCTACAATCAATTTGCAGGAATTATTCACTCAAATTTACGACATAGCAAGTTACGACCTGAAGATAGATTATCGCAACTGGGAAGTCATACCACCGCTGTCAGAAGCCGATACAATTTGGACAGATGCTTGGTTGCGCGATCGAGGATTTCGAGATTGATTTGGCGTGCAACCATTCTCTTCTCTTAGTCTGCGGAGGCAGACTTCGTTTTTGTAGAAGCGATTTCAATCGCCGAATGACTTAATTCAAGCAATGCTCGATCGCTAAACATCCTGACTTTGCATCAACCGCTGCTTCAAACGCGCCGGGTCTCCCCGATCGACCACTTGGCCCTTCTCCAACAAAAAAGCCCCATCGCAGTAATTCAACTCATCCAAACGGTGAGTCACCCACAAAGCCGTAATTCCGCGATTTTTCACCAACCGCTGCACCGCCGCCACCAAATCCAACTGAGAATCAGGATCTAACAAAGCCGTAGGTTCATCCAACAGCAGAATTTCACAGTGACGGGCGATCGCCCCAGCCAAAGCAATCCGCTGCTTCTGTCCCCCACTCAAAGCATAAATCGGCCTGCGCTGCAAATCCAGCAAATTCACAGCCTCCAAAGCCTCAGCCACCCTCTCGCGCACCTGAAGATTAGAAAGCTTTTCCTCCACCAAACCAAAAGCCACATCCGCGCCCACCGTCGGCATCACCAACTGGTGATCCGGGTTTTGGAACACAAAACCCACACGCCCCCCCAGATCAATTTCGCCCGACTGGGGGTGCAGCAGCCCAGCCATCAGCCTCAGCAGCGTAGATTTGCCGCTACCGTTAGTACCCAAAAGCATCCAGAACTCGCCCTTGGGTACATCCAGAGAGCAACCTTGCAAAACTCGATCGCCCGACGGCCAGCAAAAACCCAAATCGCGCACCGCAACCGCTGACTGGCTCATATCGGCACCAACACCCCCAGCCCTCATTCTCCTATTGTCATCGAGACAAAACCCGGCGCTCGGCCTGCAGAATTAGTCCCCGATTTCTGAGAGATCACCACCCCAGAAATCTCGCTGCTGAGGACAGCTACCTTTTTCTCAGTATTTTTCTCACAAGTGAGTTCCAAAATTTGCGGTTGGGAGTTGCGCATTGCCTCTAAAACCTGCTGGTAAACAGCCTCAGCGTCCTCCGCCAACTTCCGCTGCACCGACAAGGAGACGGGCGTGTTCTTCACAATCATGTCAATGCTGAACATATAGTCTTAAAAACCTAAGTTGGGAGCTCTACCCTCAGTATATATATAGGACAGGACTTACGCATCAAGACTCAAAAAACCAGCTTTTTACCCTTTCGGCGGGATGTCACAAAGTATTGCTGTGGAAAAATCCGCTTTCGATCCGGGGCGGTGCCAAGAGTGCCCGCCAGGATTCCGGGTTTATTCCAGGACTTCGAGGACTTCCGACACCAGTCAAGATCCCAAAATTCTTGAATAAATGCTTGCCATTGTAAAGAATTACTCCTATAATCTTAAATACGGTAAAGAAAAGTAAACTCTCTTCATAATCCAACTCGTTGTCTGTTAGGCAGAGCAACGTTTGGGCAATAATGACTAGAGACAAATCCGTTGTAATTATATCTATTTGGAGATTTGCGTAATGACAATCGCAGTCGGACGCGCCCAGACCGAACGAGGCATATTTGATGTACTCGACGACTGGCTTAAGCGCGATCGCTTCGTCTTCGTAGGCTGGTCTGGCATCCTGCTATTCCCCTGCGCCTACCTATCCATCGGTGGCTG
>NZ_JAUBVR010000126.1:0-9220 GCF_036705955.1 Microcoleus sp. A6-C6
ACTTGATTGCCTCTTCTATCATACATTCCCCCCTGACAATTAATCCACCCTGCCAGCCCCCCCTTGCTAAGGGGGGGAGCAAGAGCAAGAGCAAGAGGGTTTTTTTGTGGGTTGCTTGGTCTTTTAACCCCCCCAGCCCCCCCCTTGCTAAGGGGGGGAGCAAGAACAAGAGAGGGTTTTTTGAGTTGTTGTGAAAAAACGGGTTTTTGACTCACGGTTCGTAATTCCCATAGATTCAAAAAAAGGGGCGACTCGTGTCGCCCCTCATCTAATTAACTTGCTGCAAAATTAGGCTTTCACAGCAATCTTTTGCTCCGAAGCCTCCGGCGAATTCGCTTCGCTTGGCGGCACAACTTGCCAGAACTTAGGCAAGTATTCCGACCAATTTGCAAGAATTTTCGCGGCTTTTTTGCTGTTAGTCCGATCGCGCTGCATCTCAATCAACTCCTTCAATTGCGCCTCCCCAGCAGCCGTAGAAACCCGCTGCATCTTCACAATCTCTCCGTTGACGTGCGCCGGGAAATTGCCATCTTCATCGAGGAAATAACCCAAACCGCCAGTCATTCCAGCGCCGACGTTGCGGCCGACTTTTCCTAACACGACAATCACGCCGCCAGTCATGTACTCGCAACAGTGATCGCCTGCACCCTCAATGACTGCTTTCGCCATCGAGTTACGCACTGCAAACCGTTCGCCCGCTTTACCCGCAGCCAACAGAGTTCCCCCCGTTGCGCCGTACAAGCAAGTGTTTCCGACGATCGCATTTTCGGAAGCATCATACGTCGCACCAGCCGGCGGTGCGATCGCGATTTCGCCACCGTGCATCCCCTTACCAACATAGTCGTTAGCTTGGCCCGACAGTCGCAGCGTCATCCCCGGCAAATTGAACGCGCCGAAGCTTTGGCCCGCGCTACCCGTGCAATTGAGGGTGATTTCACCGCTAAAGCCCGTGTTGCCGTGTTGCAGCGCGATCGCACCTGATAAACGTGCTCCCACAGTGCGATCGGTATTCACCAATTTTACACTCTTGCTAACAGTGCCGTGATTGGCGATCGCACTTTGAATCTCAACATCCGCCAACAAATCGTCATCCAACACAGGCCCGTTGCTGTGAATATCGCCGTGCACCAAGAAAGATCGATCGCCCTTAGTATCCGGTAACTTCATCAAACAATCCAAATTAATCGCTTGAGTTTTAGTTAATTGCACCCCTTCGCGCATTGTCAGCAAATCCGCGCGGCCGATGATATCTGCGATCGACTTATAACCCAATTTCGCCAACAAACTCCGCACTTCTTCTGCTACGAAATAGAAGAAATTAACAACGTGCTCCGGCGTTCCGGGGAACCGTTTTCGCAAGTGTTCCTGTTGAGTTGTCACGCCCACCGGACAACTATTCATGTGGCAAACGCGAGCCATAATGCAGCCTTCTGCAATCATTGCCACCGTGCCAAACCCGTACTCTTCGCCGCCCATCAAAGCGCCGACAATCACGTCCCAGCCAGTTTTGAAGCCGCCGTCAACGCGCAGTAAAACCCGATCGCGCAACTTGTTTTCCATCAACACCCGGTGAACCTCAGTCAATCCGAGTTCCCACGGAGAACCTGCGTGCTTAATCGAACTAAGTGGAGACGCACCGGTACCGCCATCGTGACCGGATATTTGAATCACATCGGCATTTGCCTTCGCAACACCGGCCGCGACAGTTCCGATGCCGACTTCCGATACCAACTTCACCGAAACTCCTGCTTTCGGATTGATTTGATGCAAGTCAAAAATCAACTGCGCCAAATCCTCGATCGAATAAATGTCGTGGTGAGGAGGAGGCGAAATCAGCGTGACACCCGGTTTCGATCGCCGCAAATAAGCGATATACTCGCTCACCTTCGGCCCCGGTAATTGACCGCCTTCACCTGGTTTCGCACCTTGTGCGATTTTAATTTCGATTTGTTTGGCATTCATCAGGTACTCGGGAGTTACGCCGAAACGCCCTGAAGCTACTTGTTTGATGGATGAAGAAGCTGTATCGCCGTTCTGCAAACCTTTTAAGTGAGGTAGAGTTTGTGAGAGACCCGCCGCGCTCACATCCTCTAGCACTTTGTAGCGCACCGGATCTTCGCCGCCCTCGCCGGAGTTGGATTTGCCGCCGATGCGGTTCATCGCGATCGCCAGAGTTTCGTGGGCTTCTGGGGACAAAGCGCCGAGGGACATTCCGCCGGTGGCGAAGCGTTTGACAACATCTGCTACAGATTCGACTTCTTCGATGGGGATGGCAGGGCGATCGCTCACAAAATCCAGCAAATCCCGCAAAGCCGTTACCGGGCGGTTTTCTAGCTGTTGCTTGTAAACCTCGTAATGGTCATAGGCTGTTTTTGCTTCAGCCCCGTTACCGTTACCCTTTATTCCTTCTTCCTCTTCCCTTCTTCCTTCTTCCTTCTTCCTTCTTCCTTCGTTAAATCCAGCCACAGCCTTGTGCAAAGCCTTCGCCATTTCCGGGCTGTTCATGTGATATTCGCCACCGCGGCGGTACTGCACGAAGCCGAAGTTTTCCAGCTTTTTCCGGCTCAATTCCGGGAAAACCTGAGAGTGGAAAGACATCACCTCGTTAGCGAGTTCCGCCACACTCAAACCGCCGATGCGGGAAACAGTGCCTTTGAAGCCCAAATCGAGCAAATCTGCGCCAATGCCGATCGCCTCAAAGATTTGCGCCCCTTGATAGCTAGCCAGCAGCGAAATCCCCATTTTCGACAAAATCTTCAGCAAGCCGTTTTCCACCGCTGTGCGGTATTTAGATTGAGCTTCAGTGACAGTAATTTTGGGAACCTTGCCGTGTTCCATCAAGTTTTGAGTTTTGGTGTCAAACCACCAACAGCGCACGCTTTCCAATGCCAAATAAGGGCAAATAGCTACAGCGCCGTAACCCATCAAACAAGCGAAGTGGTGAGTGCTCCAACATTGGGCGGTATCCACAACTAGCGAAGTTTGCATCCGTAGCCCAACGCTAATTAAGTGGTGGTGAACCGCACCAACTGCCAGCAACGGCGGAATATAAGTACATTCAGCACTCAATCCCACAGCATATCCGCCTTCTTCCTTCTTCCTTGTATTTATTACATCCGCTACATCCGCTACAAAATCCGTTGCCGAACTTCCTTCTTCCTTCAGAGGTCGATCGCTCAAAATCAGAATTCTCGAACCGTCGCGCACCGATTTAACAGCATCTTGACAAAGTTGCTCTACTGCGGTTTGCAAACCAGCAGGCCCGGCAGATATTTTGTAAAGCGTTGACAATTCCGTTGCGGGGAAAGACTTTTGGTCTTTCAACAAACACAGTTCAGCGTCGTTGAGTACCGGGGAATCAATTTTTAGCAGCTTGGCATTTTCCGGGATTGTTTGCAATAAATTGCCCCGCAAACCCATATTCATTGTCAGTGACATCACCATTCCTTCGCGCAGGGGGTCGATCGGCGGATTTGTCACTTGAGCGAATCGCTGTTTGAAATAGTTGTACAGTAACTGAGGCTTTTCTGAGAGTACGGCCAAAGGAGTGTCATCGCCCATGCAGAAAGTCGGTTCCTTCCCAGAACTCGCCATCTCGACGATTACCATGTCCAAATCTTCGGCGGTGTAGCCAAAAGCAGTTTGGGTTGCTAACAGAGTTTGCGAGTCTAGGGTTGCCGTTTCTGCAAAAGGCTGCGGTTCCAATGTTTCGCGGTTTTGTTTGAGCCATTCGCCGTAGGGATGGCGCTTAGCAATCCGCTGTTTTAGCTGCCAATTTTTGAGAATTTCCTTGGTTTGCAGATCAACAGCAATCATTTGTCCTGGCCCCAAACGGCCTTTTTCGACAATATCTGCTTCGGGGATATCGACAACTCCGGCTTCGGAGGCGACAATTACCAAACCGTCTTTAGTAATGCAGTAGCGGGCCGGACGCAAACCGTTGCGATCGAGCGTAGCACCTACTTGTTTGCCGTCGCTGAATACCAGCAAGGCCGGCCCGTCCCAAGGTTCTTGAATGCCGCTGTAATATTCGTAAAAATCTACAATTTCAGGATACGGATCTAAATCCGGCTGATTTTTGTAAGCTTCGGGCACCAGAATTGTCAGGGATTCTAGGGGGGTGCGGCCGGAATGCACCAACAATTCCATCACGTTGTCCAAGTTGGCCGAATCGCTGCTTTCGGGATTGACGATTGGGTTAAACGTGTCGATGTCGGCTTGACTCCAATTCGGGTGAGATAAATTGGCTTGTCGCGCCTTCATCCAGGTAATATTGCCCAGCAGCGTGTTAATTTCGCCGTTGTGTCCCAGCAAGCGCATCGGCTGGGCTAGGTGCCAGCGGGGCATGGTGTTGGTGCTGAAGCGGCGGTGATAGACGGCGAAGGAGCTTTTATAAGCGGGATTTTTCAGGTCGGGGTAAAATTCTGCTAGGATTGCCGATCGCACCATGCCTTTATAGACGATCGTGCGACAGGAAAAAGAGCAACTATAAAAGTCTCGGCGGGTAAAGTTGGGGCGATGTGACAGGGCGTGTCCGATGGTGCGGCGGGTCAGAAATAGCTGTCTGTCGAGGTCGTCTCCCTGTAAGTTTGGTGAACTTACGATTACTTGTTCGATTTGAGGTTGATTTTCTCGCGCTTGGGTGCCCAAAACCGACGGTACAATGGGAACTTTGCGCCATCCCACCACAGTGAAACCGCGATCGACCATAACTTCTTCAACCACCTGCCGCGCTATATTAGCTTGACTTTCATCTTGGGACAGAAACAGCATTCCCACGCCGCAGTTTTCCTGTGGTGGAGGCACAATTCCCTGTTCGGCAAACCAAGAATGCAACAATTCCCAAGGAATCGCTGTCATCAAACCCGCACCGTCGCCGGAATCTTGGTCGGCGCTGCAACCGCCGCGGTGTTCCAGACAGGTTAAGGCTGGCAGAGCTTTTTCGATAATTGAGTGAGTAGCTTTACCGTTTTGGTTGGCAATGAAGCCTACACCGCAGGCATCTCTTTCTTCCACTAACCAGTTTTGGCCGGCAAATGGAGTTCCTCGCTCAGTTTGATGCACGTTGCTGTTTCGATCGATCGTATTACCCATGTTGATTGAATGTTATTTCGGTGATAGTGTGGTTGATGCGTTTTTATAGCTCGGAGAGAGAATATTACCGAGTGGTGGAATCTTAGTAAACCTTAAAACAGCACATAGCAAGCTGATTCGATCAAAATTTACGTAGATGCTGCCTGCATTTAAGACTGAAACCCTGTTTGCCAATTTTCAATTATCTCGATCGAATCGCTTTGGAGATGTCTCATAGAATACGCTTCTGTATCTAGAGAAGCGCTTCTTGGGCAAATTACCGCTTTGCAGGGCCGATAAATTGCGGGCGATTCACGAAGAAGGATAGCTGCGCGAGGCGAGTTTTTTTGTGCTTGTTTTTCCTGAATGTGCTAGATAGATGCAGAGGGCGGTTGAAATCTCCGTCTCTAGTGGGTGAGATTTTGTACAGGCGCGGTTTCAAGCGGCCGGTCTTCTTATGGTATCGAATAAAATTAGAAATTTTCACTATTGTGCTGTGTGGCAGGCGTTTTTGAAGGTTAATGGTTTGAGGTTTCCACAAGTAAAAAAATGCACAACAGACAAAAACGCCGAGATGCAGCTAACAGAAGTCGATCGAGTGTTTGGCCCTGGATGTTGTCAGTCTCGATTGCGCCGATACTGGCCGTCTCAGTCGGGAATCTGACCGCCACAGCCCAAGCAGCCAAGAGTGAGAAAACACCGGAGGAAAGTAAGGCTGCACTGATTCATGCTTCCACAGCCCGCCATTCGTTTCAACTCCCCTCTCATAGCGAAAGTCGGTTAAAACCGACTCAATTACTTATGACTCAATCTGTACCGCCCTCTTCGAGAATTAGACAAGGCCGCCAAGTGTCTCTAAACGGCCGCATTCTCCCCCTAACTTGGACTCAGCAGCCGGCAAACAGCACTTCTGCTAATTTCCGAACTTGGATTGCTGACGTTGGCTTGATGCAGAGTGCGGGAGTGGATTTACTCAACACCGCCGACAGTACCAAACAACCGGTGCAGTGGTTTTCCGTATCTTTAACAGCAGCTCAAAGTTTGACAACGCGATCGACAGGCCCGTATCGTTACTTAGATGTTACCGATTTTGCTAAACTTGCAGGCTGGCAGATATCTGCTGAGGGCAATGTTCTAAAAATTACTTCTCAAGCTGCGAATGTGACCGGCATTCGGCAAGCAGCGAGAGAATGGGGCGATCGCATTGTTCTAGATCTAGATCGCCCCGCCCCGTGGCAACTCAACTTCGTCGATACACCGAGCCCGTCCCCAACAGACGACCCCACAAAGCCCGCTATCGGGCAGCAGACCGCGCCCCCAGCCCGAAACCTCGAAACACCGGACGACCCGACTAAACCCGCGCTCTCGCAGCCGCTAGCGCCCATACAGCCGATCGCCAGTCAAGAATGGTCTATCGCGATCGATGCCAAGATCGATCGCACTTTGATCGATCGCGCTTTTGCAACCAGCCCACAAGTGCGATCGTTCAAAATCGAAGCTGCGGGGAATCAAACCAAAGTGAAAGTAAAAATTCCGTTAGGTTGGCGGCCGCAAGTTTTCAGTTTAGGAAATTCCAATCGATTAGTAATCGACATTCGGCCAGATTCCCTAGTAGAAAAAGACATTGCTTGGGCGGCAGGAGTTCGATGGCGACAACAGTATCAAAATTTAGGAATCGCTCGTTTTCCGGTATATTCCTTAGAAATAAATCCGCGTCAACCTGGCGTCAAAATTAGACCACTTTTGAGCAATCCGCCGACCGAAAAAGGCAGTGCACCTTTACTGCAAACAGCGGAACTTTCGGGAACGGCTGCTGCAATCAATGCCGGATTCTTCAATCGGATCAATCGATTAGCTTTAGGCGCGATTCGGCGGGACAATAAATGGCTTTCCGGGCCAATCTTGAATCGTGGCGCGATCGCCTGGAACGATCGGGGAGAATTTGCGATCAATCGTTTGACTTTGCAAGAAACTGTGATCACTCCGCTGAATCAACGTTTGTCTATTTCCCAGTTAAATAGTGCCTATGTGGAATCGGGAATCGGCCGTTATAATCCTGATTGGGGAGCGAGTTATACTCCGTTTTCGGACAATGAAATAGTGGTGACAGTTGCGGGCGATAGAGTTGTCAGCCAATCCCCCGGAGGTGAGGTGGCAAAAACAAATTTCCCAATTCCAGGGAACGGTTATATTTTGGCTTTGCGTTCCAATTTTTCCCCTGCATCTCAATTAACTGCTGGCACTTTATTGCGTTTAGAAACTAACACAATTCCTGCTGATTTCAACCGTTTTCCTTACATTCTAGGCGGCGGGCCGGTGTTGGTAAAAAATAGTAGAGTTGTTTTGGATGCTAAGGCGGAAGGGTTTAGCGATGCGTATGTTCGACAGACAGCGATTCGGAGTGCGATCGGGCGAACTGCTGCGGGGAATTTGCTAATTGTAGCCGTGCACAATCGCGCGGGCGGGGCGGGCCCAAATTTCGCGGAACTAGCGCAGATATTGCAGCAAATGGGTGCTGTGGAGGCTTTAAATTTGGATGGGGGAAGTTCGACGAGTTTGTATTTGGGAGGGAGTTTGCTCGATCGCCCGCCGTCTACTGCTGCGAGAGTCCATAATGCGATCGGCATTTTCATTCAACCTTGAAATACTCCCCGGCCTGGTTTGCGCGGGGATTCTTGACACTTCACCGACTGATGCTACCTTTCGTAGTCTTACTCTGTCTCTGTGTCCGTTTATAGTCGTGGCGATTCCCCATCCCGACTTTATTTATATTCTTTGCAGCATTCTCGTCTCGATTATGTTCTGTTCCGCAATTCAAACATTTAATTGCGCGAACTTTCAAATCAAGTTTTCCCCATTTAAAACCACACTCTGAGCATACTTGGCTAGTAGGCTCCCATCTGCTGATTACCACAAAGTCTCTGCCAAACTTCTCGGATTTAGCCTCGCAAAGAGTTCTAAATTCTCTCCAGCCTTGCAGGCTGATTGCCCTAGAAAGTTTGCGATTTTTCATCATTCCTGACACATTCAAATCTTCCAAGATGATAGCTTGGTTTTCGCTAACAACTTTAGTGGATAGTTTGTGCAAGAAATCTTTACGGGTATCTGCAATTTGGTTGTGAAGTTTGGCGATTGCAATTCGAGTCTTTTTTCTGCGGTTCGAGTCTTTTTCTTGACGCGCTAACTTTTTCTGAAGTTGGCGGACTTTCCTGTCTAGTTTTTTGTAGTCAGGGCTTTCGACTTTTTCACCGTTACTCATAAAAGCAAAAGTATTAATTCCTAAGTCAATGCCGATACTTTGGCTTTTAGCTTCGACAGTGACAGGTTCAAATTCTACAACAAAGCTGAGAAAATAGCGATTTGCACAATCCTTGATTACCGTTACAGAACTGGGTTCAGATGGTAAATCTCTAGACCATACCGGGTTTATATCACCAATCTTAGCCAAGTAGACAGAATCCTCAGATAGCGAGAATGCGGCTTTGGTGAACGTTGCAGACTGCGTGTTAGTTTTCTTTTTGAATCTGGGCGGTTTTACTTTTTTACCTTTGCGTTTCCCTTTGCAGGAATCAAAGAAGTTCTTAAAGGCAACGTCCAGATTCTTAACGGATTGCTGCAATGGGACGCTAGAAACCTCAGTCATCCATCCCCGATGCTCCATCTTTTTGCTCAAGGTTAGCGCACTTGATAGCGCATTGTACCCTGGGTACTTTTCGGAGGATTTGCAAAAACCTAACGCATCGTTCCAAGCCACCCGAACACAACCAAACAACTGAGCTAAACTCTGGCATTGTTGGTCTGTCGGGTAGAATCTGTATTGATAGCGAGCTTTCATCGGGCGTGGTATGATTTATCCGTTAGTTAATTATATTGTACATCAAATGGTAGCCTAATTCCACAAAGAAAGACGTTTCAAATTTACAGGTTAGCTTGGCCTGCGTAATATAGCCTTACGGCAAAGATGCGCTTTGGTCGCCCAGCTATTTTGCTAGCTCCGTTGGTGGAGCGCCAATTGAACCTCTTAAACAATACATAGTAGCAAGAAAAGCCGTCCTAGAAGGACGGAATTTTGTAAGGATTCAGGTAAAAAATAGTTGATTGAGAGCCGAAAAATATGGTAATGTAGTCAGATGAGCGAAAAGCCAGA
>NZ_JAUBVR010000004.1:0-56884 GCF_036705955.1 Microcoleus sp. A6-C6
ATACTGAAGGCGGTTGAAACCGCTGCCGACTTATCCCCATGTCTAAAGCCAGGGGCTTGCATCTCGCTTTTCGGTCAAAAGCCCGATCGGTTTATTAACAACTAACTGCATCCTGTCTAACCATTGCGAACCGATTAAAATCTCCGGGAGATCCTCTCCAACATGGACGGGAATAACAAATTCTTGACCGTCAATAATTACTCGACCTTCATAGAGGTCAAATAAAACATCTCCCCGCGCTGTCTGCATCTCGATTTCTCGGACAATTAAAGACCAATCTAAACCATCTAAATCTTGAGAATTAATCGCTATAAAACCTGTGGTAAAACCTGTATCTAGTAGCACTTCAACAGGAAAGCGCTCGCCATTAAATGCAATCAATTCAATCTCAAAAAACAACTCTCCGTTTTCCCCAAACCAACCTGATATCATATACTGCCACAGGTTCCTTTTTCATTGAGGCGAAACATTGTTAACATCACATTTTTATCGCCATAGTATTCTTTGATTTTTTGTGCAATGCCTAACAGTTTGGGGTCTATCAAATACTCTTCACTGTCCGGCTCGATCGCAATAAACCAATTGTAATAGTCCCCGATCAGTTCCGGGCGAATTCGCTCAAATATTGCTCGACCGCGTAAACGGAGTTTAGTTTTTTCTGCTTTGTGTTTTGCTAATTCTTCTGGTGATATAGTCCGAGAGATTCTACCCCGCAGCGCTTTTCGCTTTTCTGATAGCTGAGTCATGGTTTTTTTTAGATTAAATGTATAGATTGATTTATGATAGCCCACAAGTATTATTTTGTCTATTTTTGCTAAAACCCGCCCTTAAAGTCTTCAGCAAACAATTTATTAACATTTTTTAATATTGTTGCTGCTAGTAGCAAGTATGGTGTAAGATAGCGACAATGGTTATCATTGTACAACAAACGAGGTAAAGTATGGTGACTGCTGGGGCGATCGAATCAGTTCCCGTGACCGTTCTCACAGGCTATCTGGGTGCAGGCAAAACTACGCTACTCAACCACATTTTAACACAGAAACACGGCAAAAAAGTTGCAGTCATCGTCAACGAATTCGGCGAAGTAGGCATCGACAACCAACTCATCATTGATGCCGACGAAGAAATTTTTAAAATGAACAACGGCTGCATTTGCTGTACAGTCCGAGGCGACTTAATTCGGATTATCGGCAACTTAATGAAGCGGCGCGACAAATTCGACCACATAGTCATCGAAACTACAGGTTTAGCCGACCCCGCACCCGTAATTCAAACATTTTTTGTAGACGAAGATATGCGGGACAAATTGCTGCTGGATGCAGTTGTCACTGTCGTTGATGCCAAGCACATCTGGCAACATTGGGATGCAGAGGAAGTTCAAGAACAAATTGCTTTTGCTGACGTGGTTTTGCTCAACAAAACTGATTTAGTGACTGACGGAGAATTGGCTGAATTAGAAAAGCGAATTCGCGCCATGAATGCAATGGGAAAAATTCACCGTACTCAGAACGCTGAATTAGCAATGGATGCTTTGTTAGGCGTTAAAGCCTTTGACTTGAACCGAGCCTTAGAAATCGAACCAGACTTTTTGGGCGAACATGAACACGAACATGACGTAACAGTAACTTCCGTAGCAATAGTCGAATCCGGCGCTATTGACGGCAACAAATTTAGCGATTGGATTGAGGAATTGTTACGAACTCAAGGCCCGAATATCTTTCGGACAAAAGGCATTTTGAATATAGCTGGAAAAGACGAGCGATTTGTTTTTCAAGGAGTACATATGTTGTTCGATGGTCGGCCGGATAGAGCTTGGAAAGCCACCGAAACTCCGAAAAATGAACTCGTATTTATCGGCCGCAACTTAAACGAAACTCAATTGCGAGAGGATTTCCATCGGTGTCTAGTTTAACTGACATATTGAAGCATTTTTAATAAGCCTTTTAGGAACAGGCAAGATGCCTGTTCCACAAGAAGAAAATTCATCTCTTGTGGAACAGAATAGGCCAGATGCCTGTTCCACAAGAAGAAAATTCATCTCTTGTGGAACAGAACAGGCAAGATGCCTGTTCCACAGGAAGAAAATTCATCTCTTGTGGAACGGGCATCTTGCCCGTTCTTAAGAAGAGTGCAACATCTCAGATTCAATAAATATGGGTAACAAAAAGACAAATAAAAGTGAACTAACCCTGCAATTTCAGGCTGAAGCCATGCTTTCTGACTACATAACTGCTGTTACGTGGTCGCCGGATGGCGCAACTTTAGCAGTTTGTTCCGCTGCGGGCGAAGTGATGCTGGCGACAGGGGAAATTAATAAATTGTCTTTGCAACCGCTGCAAAGTGCCACGGGTAAATCGGTAGATTGTTTATCTTTTTCTGCCGATAGTCAATTCTTAGCTGCGGGCGGACAAGATGGAAAAGTGCAAATTTGGAGGGTTAATTCTGGGGAGTTAATCGCTAATTTGGACAATCACCGTGTGTGGGTTGATAAATTAGCTTGGAGTCCCCACTGCAATCAGTTAGCTTTCAGTATTGGCCGCTGTGTTCAAGTCTGGAATGCTGATGATAATGTTGTAGAAGTAACGCTGAATTTCGAGTCATCATCTATCCTAGATTTAGCATGGCATCCGATTGTTCAATACCTGGCAGTTAGTGGCTATCAAGGCGTTAAAGTTTGGAGTGGCGAAGACTGGGACGAAGACCCGGAAATTTTATCTGTACCGTCCGCAACAGGTGCAATTGCTTGGTCGCCGTCAGGGCAATATTTAGCCTGCGGTAATATGGATAATACCCTAATTGTTAGTGAATGGGGAAATTTGGAACCGTGGGTAATGCAGGGTTTTCCGGGGAAGGTTCGGGAGTTGGCTTGGTCGGATCAAATTAATTCTTTGGCACCTTTGTTGGCTGCTTCGAGTTCTCAAGGTGTTTCTGTTTGGGCAAGAGATGCTGATGAAAGTGTCGGTTGGGAAGGTTGGGCTTTAGAAGTTCATGAAAATGTGGTAAGTGCGATCGCCTTTCAGCCTAACACATTTTTATTAGCTTCCGCCGCCGCCGACGGTCAACTTTGTTTGTGGTACGAAGCAGAACAATTGCTGCAAATTCTAGAAGGTGCAGAGGCTGGTTTTTCCTGTCTCGCATGGCATCCCGATGGTCAGTTTCTCGCGGCTGGTGGCTGTGGTGGCGAATTGGTGGTTTGGTCGAAATCTACGGGCAGCAAGGGATTCGGGTGAGGTTGAGTTCGCATAACGACCGATCGCACTCCAAGTTGCAAAAACATCAACAATTGAAAACTTGCACTTTACTGAAGGCTAGATTAATATAACATTTTAGTGGCTGCATTATCCTTAAGGGCGATCGACAATTATGACCGAACAGCAATTTCTCGAACAACTCAACAGCATTCTCGACCAAAACCACCTGCTGAAACACCCGTTCTACCAAATGTGGAACGAAGGTAAACTCGACCTCGCAATGCTGCAAGAATATGCACAAGAATACTACCTGCAAGTCCACAACTTCCCCACCTACGTCAGCGCTACCCACGCCGCTTGCGACGACATCAAAATTCGTCAAATGCTCCTCGAAAACCTGATAGAAGAAGAGCGAGGCGCTGCAAATCACCCTGAACTGTGGCTGCGCTTTGCCGAAGGTTTGGGTTTAGATAGAAACGCTGTTCTTTCACACGAACACTTAGAAAAAACCACAGAATCCGTCCGCATTCTCAAAGACTTAGCGCGCAGCGAATCTCCCGCCAAAGGTTTAGCCGCCCTTTACGCTTACGAAGCACAAATTCCCGAAGTTTCTACAACCAAAATTGCTGGTTTAAAGGAATTTTACGGCATCGATTCACAAGCTGCTTTGTCTTTCTTTCAAGTCCATGAAAAAGCCGACGAGTTCCACTCGCAAGCCACCCGCGAAGCCCTGTTACAGCTTTGCAAAACTGAAGAAGCACAGCAAGAAGCGCTGTTAGCTGCCGAGAAAGCAACTTCTGCTCTTAATTTACTGCTTGATGGTGTTTACGAAACCTATTGTCAAGCTAAGTAAGCTTCAGTTGACAGTTGACAGTTGACAGTTGACAGCTTCTTTCTGGTAAAAAACGCATATTTGCAGGGCGGGTTGAAAAGCATTGGTGTCAACTTACTGTCAAACGTAGTAATAACTTTCTTGTTTGACGACTGGCCCAGCTCCCCCCTAGCCCCCCTTAAAAAGGGGGGAACCGGAAAATATCAAAGTTCTCCTTCAAAAGGAGAGAACCGGATAGGATCAAAGTCCCCCTTCTTAAGGGGGATTTAGGGGGATCTAGACTCAGCTAGCAGCGAGATTTATCAAAATGTTTACACTGAATAGGACTATTCTCCTTTCTTTCTAGTCAAAATTCCTTGAGTCGGACTGAACAGCAAAGCTACTAAAAATAACCCAAACACAACTAATACAATTGCCGCACCAGATGGCATATTAAAATAATAGCTAAGATACATCCCAGTTACACTAGCTATAATTCCAATTATAGCACCAAATCCCATCATTAAGTGTAACTCTTTTACCAACAAATACGCCGTAATTCCAGGCCCGATTAACAGCGAAATTACTAACAGCGCCCCCACAGTTTGCAAACTCGCCACAATCGTTAGTGTAATCGCCGAAATCATCCCCAAATAAATCAAGTTTACAGGTAAACCCGATGCTTGCGCTCCCAGCGGGTCGAACGTATAGAATAGCAGTTCTTTGTAAAAGATTTTAACCGCCACCAAAATAATCACTGTTATGAGGAAAGTCTGCTGCACATCAGACGGTGCAACTGACAATATATTGCCGAACAGAAACCCGTCTAAATCTAATTTTGTCGTCCGTA
Organism: Microcoleus sp. A6-C6; assembly: GCF_036705955.1. Lineage (NCBI taxonomy): Bacteria > Bacillati > Cyanobacteriota > Cyanophyceae > Oscillatoriales > Microcoleaceae > Microcoleus > Microcoleus sp. A6-C6. The sequence continues at coordinate 4,853 of NZ_JAUBVR010000004.1, forward strand.
ATAGGCTAATCAATGTGACGCTAATTGCTAAGAATGTAGACAAAATCAATGCCATGATTGCATCAATTTTGAGCCGCGATTGCGATTGAATCCATGCCATAATTACGGCGCTGATGATTCCTGAGATAAACGCGCCGATGGAAATATTGAAACCTAAAGAAAAGGCAACGGGCAATCCTGCTAATACTGAATGGGCAATCATGTCTACCATCATTCCCATTTGCTGTACAATTAGGTATGAGCCGACTACGGCGCAGACAATTCCTAGCAAAATGCCGACGGCGATCGCATTTCGCATGAACTCGAATTTGAGCGGCTCAATTAGTATGTTTAACATTTATAGAGGAAGGAAGAAGGAAGAAGGAAGAAGGAAGAAGGAAGAGGTAGCTGTAGGGTGTGTCGCCCTTGAAAAATTATCAAGGGAAATCGACAATCTCGTAGCGACGCACCCTACGATGAAAATAATCCCATTTTGCTCAGGCAGAAACTAAGCTTAAATCGTATCCATAGGCTTTTTGAATATTAGCGGCGGTGAGAACTTCTCGGCTGGAACCAGCGGCAATTAATCCTTTGTTGAGTAACAATAAATTATCGTATTTTTTTAAGGTTTCGCCTAAATCGTGGCTGATTACTAGCAATGTTTTATTTTCGGCTTTGAGTTCGGCAAAAATATCGAATATAATCTCTTCTGTTGCTTTGTCGATCGCATTAAAGGGCTCGTCGAAGAAGAATAAATCGGCTTGTTGGGCGATCGACCTTGCTAAAAATATCCGCTGCTGCTGTCCCCCGGAGAGTTCGCCAATTTGCCGATCGCGCAAATCCCACATTCCCACCCGCAGTAAAGCAGCTTTCACCAATTCCCGCGACTGCTTCGAGGGACTCCGAAACCAACCAGTCTGGACAGTCCGCGCCATCATCACCGCATTCCACACCGTAATCGGATAATCCCAGTCAATTTGCGATCGCTGCGGCACATAGGCCACCCGCGATAACTGTTCCTTCAACAACCGCCCCTGATATTTTACCAAACCCCGACACGCCGGAATCAATCCCAGCATCGCTTTCACCATCGTGCTTTTCCCCGCGCCGTTGGGGCCGAACACCCCCGTTAACTGTCCGGGTTCTAACTGGAAATTCACGTTGTTAAGGGCCGAAATTCCTCGATAATTCACAGCCAAGTCTTGCACTTCTAACATAATTCGAGATTTTGAGAACCATTCTTGTTCGTAGCTACTACAATAGGATAACTCTAAAAGTAATAACGATTATCGTTCCAAAGGTGAAATGTTAAAAAAATTGTCTGGAAAAACTGGCAGATTTTGCAGTATGGCTGTTTTGGCGATCGGTTTTGGACTGGTTGGGTGCACTTCCACCCCCAAACCCAGCAATTCCACGCCAGAGAGCCCCAGCGCCACTCAAGCCAGTCCCAGCGCCAACTTGCCGAAAGTCGTCGCCACCACTGGTGTGATCTGCGATATTACTAAGGAAATTGCCCAAAGCTCGATCGACACCACCTGTCTAATCAAGCCCGGAGAAGACCCCCACGCCTACCAAACCAAGCCAGAAGACAGTAAAGCGATTGAAACAGCAAATTTGATTTTATACGCCGGCTACGACCACGAACCCAGCATCATTAAATTAATTAAATCCAGCAATAATTCCGCACCAAAAATCGCCGTACACGAACTCGCCGTTCCCAAACCTCTAATGGGCGAACACGAACACGAAGGCGGGGAAGACAAAGCAGAAGATAAACCCCACGCAGCCGGCGAAAAAGTTCCTGATCCTCACGTTTGGCACAACCCTAAAAATGGTGTACGGATGGTAGAAATAATTCGCGATGAATTGATCAAAGTTGCTCCTACAAATACTCAACTTTATACTAGCAATGCCGCGAAATTAACTGGTAATTTGCAAAAAATAGATACTTGGATTAAAGCGCAAATTGCGACAATTCCGGCGGATAAACGCAAATTAGTCACAACTCACGATGCTTTGAGTTATTATGCCGATGCTTACGGTTTGGAAGTTGCTGGAGCTTTGCAGGGAGTGACAACAGAGGAACAGCCCACAGCCGCCAGAATTGCCGAATTATCATCACAAATTAAGACCGCAGGAGTGCCGACAATTTTTGTAGAAAATACAACTAATCCGAAGTTAATGGAGACTGTAGCGAGGGAAGCAAATGTCAAAATTTCGGACAAAGAACTTTATAGCGACGAGTTGGGCGGCCCTGGTACGGGCGCTGATACCTATGAAGGAATGCTGAAAACTAATACTTGCGCGATTACTACTGGCCTGGGCGGCAATTGTACTCCGTTTGCAGGAGAAGCAACACCAATTCCTAAACCGTAGAAAAAGCCGGCGGTTGAAACCGCGCCTAGACAAACAAAAACCGCCGACGCGGTTTGAAGACGGTTAAAATTATATTATTTTCTTTACACTGCGTCGGCGGACTAGCCTTCAAGAAGGCTAATGCCTACGTTTTTATAGGCTCGGTTTCAACCACCGTCTTATCTGCGATGAATTTAAGGTGAATTTTCTTCATCGGTAGTGGGTGGTTTTTTGCCAATTCCCAACTGCTTCTTAGAGGATTTTAAGTCTTTCCAAAGCGCCTTAATATCTTTATAAGCTTTCTCCGTGCTAATTTTCCCGCCTGTTTCCAGCGAGCAAATGTAAGTTATTTTCTGAGCAAATTCCTGCAAGTTGGCATCAAAGGCCAAGTTTTCTGGCGTGAAATCTCCGTAGTAGCGACTGCGAGGATGTAAAAAATCTTCCCGTTCTTTCATTGCCCCCTCCTAATTCAACTTTTGGTTCTGTCTTTGCTATTAATAGCAGTATTTGCACTTAGTATTGCGGCGCTAACTTACTTTTATTGTATTCCGCTGGTAACAATTGTGCTTTTTCGCTGTGTACTTAGCCTATTAAGGCAATTTTAACCTTTAATTACCCGGATTTTAACCTTAGTTTAACCTAAAAGCACAAAAATTGGGAGATGCGCTGTTGGCATCTCCCTTTAGATAGATTTTACAGGGGTTCCTTAACCTATTCTGAAGCGGAATATTTATTTGTGGCACTCGCAACCGGTGTGGCCGCAGCCGGTGCCGTTGGGGTGGCCGTCAGCGCAAGCACTGGAACAGTATGATTTGCCACTTTTTTCGACGGCTTCAGTCAGGCTGACAACGCACAAGCAAGAAGGACAGGCGCATTTTATTTGGGTGACGGTAGTCATTTTGGATTCTCCTGGTGGATGATCGATACATACATCTGAACATATATTCAGATGTATGTCAAGGAAATGTAAAAACTTTGTTACAAAAGATGGGTCGATCGCGCTAAGATGAAAATGAGAATTAAACCCAGCCGATCAAAGATGTCACCAAACTCTGCTGTTAACGGAGCGATCAGTCAGCCTCACCAAGAGAACGATACACCAACGTGCGATCGCCTGCACGTAGCTGACTGTTCGCGGGTCGGGGACATCCAAACACAAGTGCTCAACACGGCAAAAGCTCAGCGAATGGCAGAGTTTTTCAGTCTTTTGGGAGATGCGAATCGCTTGCGGCTGGTGTCTGTGTTGGCAAAACAAGAATTGTGCGTGTGCGATTTGGCGGCGACTTTGGGAATGAGTGAATCGGCAGTATCGCACCAGTTGCGGGCGATGCGGGCGATGCGGTTGGTAAGTTACCGCAAGGTTGGCAGACAGGTTTTTTATAGTTTACTCGATCGGCACGTTTTGGAACTTTACCGAGCAGTCGCCGAACACTTGGACGAAGAATCGTGAACTACCAGACACTGACCGATACGGCGGCGAGCGTGCTGGCTTCTTGTCTCAACGGGAACAGCGTCTAGCAAGACCGAAATCTTACTCTTGACGACTTACATCCCCTCCACAAGCAGAAGCGCTAGTTCCTAACGCCAGAATCCGCAAGGCTTCATTTCTTATATTGATTGCTGCATTTACATCGCGGTCATGGTGCGTACCACAATGCTTACAAGTCCATGCCCTAACATCAAGAGTCAAATTGTCAGCTCGATTTAGGCAAACATGGCAAGTCTTGGATGAAGGAAACCATCGATCAATTTCGATATAAATCTTTCCTTCAAACTCAGCCTTGTATTTAAGCATCGTGAGAAACATACCCCAGCCAACATCGCTGATCGCTTTGGCTAGATTATGATTCCGTACCATGCCTTTGATGTTGAGATTTTCCACTGCAATAACTTGGTTTTCGTTTACTACCTTGCGGGATAGTTTGTGCAGACAATCTTCGCGACACCTGGCAATTTTGGAGTGGACTTTCGCCACTTTCAATCTGGCTTTATTGCGATTGTTGCTACCTTTCTTTTTCTTGGATAGCTTTTGCTGTTTCCGTTTTAGGTTCCTTTGATGCTTGACCAAGAATCTCGGATTATCAAACTTTGAGCCATCACTGGTAATTACAAAATGAGTTAATCCCAGATCAAGCCCAACCGCTTTATTAATTGGTACTGATTCGGCTTGATCTTTGCCATCATATGTGCTGAGCGTAGTCGAAGTATCGACTAGAACGGAAACAAAGTATTTACCGTCAGGGTTGCGAGATACTGTGACAGTTTTAATAGCTCCATCAAAATTTCTATGCAGCTTGCAATGTACCAAACCAATCTTAGGTAGATTGATATAGTCATTTTCAAATTTGATGTTTTGGGGATAACTAATCGACTGTCTACCATGCTTAGACTTGAATCTAGGCAGCATGGCGCGTTTATCAAAAAAGTTTTTGTAGGCTGTCGATAGATTCAATGCCACGACTTGCAAGCATTGAGAATAAGGATCTTTTAGCCATTCATATTCTTTCTTGAGATTGGGCAACAATCCTTGTATATACCCTCTAGTTAATCCCTTACCAGTATTCTTATATGTCTCTTGACAAAGATTTAAGGCATAATTCCAGAACCATCTGCAACAGCCAAAAGACTTTGCAAGCAAGGTTTCTTGCTCACTTGTTGGATAGATTCTGTATTTATATGCTTTATACATTTATCGAGAACACCAAATACTGATTAAACTCTCATAGCTCAAATAGATAGAATTGACTCGCTGTCGCTCAATTTGTTTTCTGGCTCGTTTTCATCCCGTCGCTCACCTGAGTACAGGTAGAGCGCGGGACTTCCCACTCACGCTAGTTAAATTAGTCAGTAGTCATTGGCAATTTCTGTATACGCGGATTCTGTAGCGGCGAGTTCACCGATATCTATGACGCACATCGAGAATATTTGTAAACTCGCCCTCCCCAACCCAAGATTCATGTAAGGGATTATGTTTAAAACGGCCCCGACTAGAAACTAGGGCTGATCCTAATATTAGGCTTCGAGGACAGTGTGACCGGAAGCAACCACAGCTTGTTTAATAGACTCTTCCGAGGCTTTAGCTTCCACGGTGACAGTCTTGGCTGCTATATCTACATCGATTTTCGCATCGGATTCAACAGTTTTGATGGCTTCGGTAATAGTGGTTCCGCAGCCGGAACAGACGATCGACGGAACATGAAGTTTGAGTGCCATAATTAAACCAGTATTGTAGATTGCAGGATTTATTCTGCCTTTATTTTAACCTTATTTCGGTTGGTTTTCATAAGATTTTTTGAAAGTTTAGCTGCGGGTAGAGACTCAGGCATTGCTTTTTGCCGTCTCAGCAGTGCGCTTTCGGTGCAATTCCGGCAGGGGTTTAAACCCCTGTCGGATTTATGATTTCAGTCCCAGCCGAAGTCTCGATCGCACAATTGAGCTAATCTCTGATTGGGCGATCGATAATATGCCCTTAATTGCTCGTATACTGTCTCGCTCACGGGCGGATATTGGTTGGAATTGTATTTTTCGTAGGTTTCTAATTCGTGGGGCGGCAAGCCTAGAAATTGTAACACGCTGTTGTATGTGCCGCAAGGATTTGTATACAAATCTTCGCTTTTGAGGATTAAAAGTTGTGATTTGGGAAATAGTTTTATCCATGCTGGAAGTTGGTCTGCGTAAATGCCGCGGCTGAGATATGTATGGTGTTGGTGCTCGTAACTGTAGTATGTTGGGTTGGCTTGAAGTTTTTTAAGTTCGGCTTTGAGTCTTTCCGGTTCCGAGGCAATCGCCTCTTGAAAAGATAGCGATTCGCATTTAATTTTGATCTCGTGATGATAGTGAGAAATCGCTCGGTCAACCGGGTTTCTCAGCAATATAATTAATTTTACTTCTGGGCATAACTGGTAAATGCGCTGCGGAACATGAGGGTGAAAAATGTAATAGGGGCTGGCTTCTCCTGTAACCTTGTATCCGCGTTCTGCTGAGGACGGAAATTGGGAGTAATACCATTCTGCACCTTTGTCGAAGTTGAGGTCGAAATAATGGATTTCTTTTTGGGCGGCGGGGGCGACTTGGGGATGTTGGGTGAGATAGGTGTACAGCGAGGTTGTGCCACCTTTTTGGGCACCAATGATGATGAAATTTGGGGGATTAGGAGTTTGCTTCATGGGTTGGTGGTGATATTTGGCGCTTCGTTGGTGTCCGTTTGGGCGTCGAACTGTTGATAAATATAGCTTACAGATGGTGGCTACTGAATGAGTTAAACTGAGGTGATTGAGTACGTCGGGTCGATCGCGAGAAACACCCGCGATTTTTTTTGCAGTCAAAAGCCATCAAAGCTTTACTAGCTGGAGGTTATACACCCGCGATGACCGAATATCGATTAACACCAGCAAAGTACCGCCACGTTCAGGTAGTGGTTTGTCTTAACCGCGTTCGGTTAGACGGCCATGCTAACTCTGATGAGGCTTTGGCAAAGTTGAGCGAACTTGGTTACAGTCCCCAATTGCGTTATCAATGGAATCCAGAGCGTGATGAATTTGATTTGTATGCGCTGATTCATGATTTGCCGTTAGATGAGTCGCTAATGACTGACGAAAAGTGTCAGGAGTTTTTTAAGTATTTTAAGCACAGTCAGATATATTCGATCGGCTGCGGACACGCTGACCCCGATTGGTTATTTGCTTGGGGCTTTAAGGACGCGCGCCGTCACGCTACAGCGGAGGAAATTGAGCCTCTGCAAGCAAATGCTACCGCCGCTGCTTGATATTTGAGCACGATCGCACTTTTGGACAATACATCAAGGGCGATCGCGCATTCGGGTTGCAGGAGGATACGGCAGTGCCCTTTCCCGTAGGGCGATCGCACAACAACCAAAATTTGATCGCACTACAGCCGAAATTCGATCCCCCTAAATCCCCCTTAAAAAGGGGGACTTTGAGAACACTCTTGTCCTCCCCTTAAGAAACAGGGCTTTGAGAACACTCTTGTCCCCCCCTTGCTTTCGGGGGAGTAGGGGGCAAGAATACGGGGGATCGAATCTCGGCACAAAAACAGCACCTCCATTTGACTTTGTTGCTGGGCCCTGACATTTCGATCGAACTAGACTAGAGTGGAGTTCCCGAACCAAAATCCTTGCAGGTCAAATCTTTCGGGGAAAATATATCGGCGATGAGTTTGATCGCGGGTTTGTCGGTTTTATTTTTCAGCGAGAGTACACATTTTGTGAATTTGTGCAAGGGGTGATATGGATGTTGTGGAAATTGGGAACTATAAAGATGGGATCGTACTGTCGAGCAGTAACTACCTGCAATACCAGCTCTGAAATTATTCAGGAAGGCGTTAATGTTTAAAAGCAAATTATCCAGAGTTATCGTATCTTTGCTGCGGCGCATCGCTGGTGTTACCAGATCCGGGGCAAATCGGCTGATGAGAGCAATGCTGCGTGCCATGATGGCTATGAGCCGCAGGGCGCAACTTCCTGTGGCGGGGTTTGTGCTGCCGACGGTGACGATGGTGTTGCTGGTAGTGATCTTGTTGACTGTGGCGATTACTCTGCGATCGTTCGATCGGGCAAATACGGCTCGCAACGTGCGCGTGAACCAGCAGGTGCTGGCGGCCGCTACTCCGGCGCTCGATCGGGCAAAAGCAAAAATTCAGTATGCGTTATCTCCTCAAGGAAGCGGAACACTTGAGACACCATCAGAGTTGAGCGTTTACCAAGCGATGGATTCAGATAGCTTTAAATTTGGAGATGAGGAAGTGCTCCAGATTAAGTTCGATATTGACGGTAAAAACGGAATTGATCCTTTCCCTACAGATCCAACTAAACTTAATGAAAGTGAGAGGATAAATACCGCTTGGAGGTTCCCTGTCGATACTGACAACGATGGTGAAAATGACACCTACACTCTATACGGGATATATTTTCGCAGCCCTCCTCGCGAGAATACAGGAGACTTTAAGAGAGCTAGAAAGAGTTTAGAAGCCAGAACCCCTCCGATGTCGAGTTCCCAAGGTTCTAGCAACGCTATCTGCAAAGCAGCAGCAGGTACTAGCGCTAGTTTGGTAGGCAGTACGGACTGGTACAAAGCAGATGGCGTACTCAAAAAAAGCTTTTTTGTCTACACGGCGAACGTCCCGATTCCTAATAAATTTAAAGGAACTCCCAGCTTCTCAGCTTTGGAGTATCAACAAGACGTAAAACGCATTCCACTACAAAATAATGCGGTAGTTTATGAAGATGATTTAGAAGTATCTCCCGGCCCGGCGCTACGTCTGAACGGACGCATATTTACTAATAGTAACTTTCTGGTCACAAATACGAACACTGGCCCGGTGGCATTCTATCTTGTTAGCAGCAAAGAATCTTGTTTCTACAACCTAGAAAATAGCAAAATCGTCGTTAGCGGTAACGTTGTTAATGGCTGGTCAGGGAATGATGGTAACACGGGAAAAGAGATACTCGTTCATTTGTTCGGGACAACTGCTACCGATCCAGACATAGCGAAAGCAATTAAAGGCCCAAGCGATCAATCTGTAGACTACAACGCAGGTGCTTTAGGGGTCATGTACAATAACAAGGCCTATTCTGATCGCATCGGTCTGTTAGTTTCACAACAGGTAGCACAAAATCCCTCTCCTTCGGCTGATCCAACGGAAGTTAAAAATGCCATTGCCAAACAAGTTGCAGAGGAAACTGACCCCACAGCTCCGAGCGCCGCTCGTCTTGACGAAATTCGCACAGAAAAGCTGGAATCTTACTTTAGATTGCGGACGCGGAAAGTCCCGTTTGCAGAAGTGCCGGCGACTGGAGACGCATTGGCTGGCTTTGTTAACCCTACAACAAAAGTGGTAACTACATCTCCATTCGACGGTACAGGGGAGCAACTGCGACCAGTCGATGCCTGGGTTACACCTTCGGACAGCAACACGAAACTAGATACAACTGTCAGGCTGCAAGCCAACAGCCCGGATTATGTAGAGCAAAATAATAAAGAATCCGAGTTAGGCGATCGCATAGTGGTAGGAAACAACCTACCAGCACAGAAATGGAATGCAACAAAGGGAAGATTTGTGGGTCAGGGTGATGATGAAGCAAAAGAAAAATTAGGAGTTCCTTGGAAGGATGGGGGCGATCGCTACCGGGAGCCCCAAGTGAAGCAGTTCGCTGATGTAGGAGGAGGAGATCGCGATGGTTTCTGGGAAAAGAGTGCGGCCCAAGCACCCAAAACAGCAGTTGATGGCATTGGCGGACTGCGGGTAATCACGGGTGCCGGCGTTTACGAGCGCAAAAACTCTTTTCTGCCACCTCCTAAAGTATTCAACCCTGCTGCTGTTCTTCCAACCGATCGAGTATCTGATTTGTACGACGATCCGGCAACAACTATTGTTGAAAAATTCCCCGTTGTTTGGCCGGACTCGATGCCGATGTCACCCGGCCTTAACTCCAAGGTATATAACAACAATACTCTTCCTGCTGGTACTGACCCCTGGACGGATTTGCCTGCTGCCCTTTGGAACAATTTGCCCAACCCTTCCCCTGCGGTATTAACGGGTACCATTGACCCCACAACTCCCCAATATGCTAAGGGCGACTTGCGGATGCGCGCAACTGCCATCTATCACTACGCAGACAACACAAGCGATCAAAACACTGAAACTGCCAAATTAGCTGATAGTCCGCTGGCTTGCGTCAGCAGCTATTACGATCCCAGCTACCGATACAGCAAGGGTGGAACTGTATTTGATTCCAGTCTCAACCGTCCAGGTTTGCCATCGGGAATCGACCCAAATGGTAAATCCAACAACGGCATCGTCTACGGCCCTCCCGAAGCGAGACCGGGTGCAACTCTGACGGCAGCTCTCATGACTGACCCATCGGGTCTCAATCCAGCAGCACCAAACGATCGCTTGAACTATCAAGCCAGTCTCGTCTTCCCAGACGGTCGGTTTGTCAACGAGAACTTAAGGAAGGCTTTGCAGAAGGTTGACACGGAACGCACCTTGTCGGAAAAAGCAGCGATCGACTCTACTCTTTGCTCTTTTAAAATTTTGGCAGATCCGACGGGCTTTGATCCGAGCGGTGCTCTGCTGGATCACGGGACAATTCGGGAAGTTGCTTTTCTCAATCCCAGAGAAGTTAAGGCGATCGACAAGGATGACCCAGCTACTGCCGTGGACGAAACTTATAGCCTCAGCAGTCCTTTAAGTTCTTCCGCTGGTAGCGGCTTGATGGCTAGCACTCAGAGCGCAAAATTAACAGGAAATTACGACCTTCCTCTAGCAGAACGGCAACCCTTAGAAATCCGGGTGACGCAATTAGATATCGCTCAGCTCAGGAAGAAAACGATCGGCTACCAGCGATCGCCCGTCATCAACACGCTTAACCCAGAGTATATGCTGCCTTACAGCGGCCTAATTTACGCCAGCCGTGATGATGCAGCACCCGATCGGAGCGATCGCACTCCGAATACTACTGGCACTATTGACGCAACCCGCAGCAAAATCAGCAGTTCAACGGATTCTCAGCTAGACCCCAGCCGCCGCCCCCACGGAATTATGCTGATTAACGGAGAAAGCTTGGGTCGCCCGACAACTGTAACCACATTGACAGACGTACTTAAAGAGAAGGGTCTGCTGTTAGTTTCTAACCTGCCGGTTTACATCCAAGGCACATTTAACAAACACACCCAGCGGGAATTTGGGAAAATTACAGATCCTTTTAGTTGGATTCCCAGCGATTTCTACGGCCGTTCGGGTGCCAACCTCAATCCCGATTTTGCTTGTCGGTTGGGCGACCCTCGATACCCTGGGAAATGCGCAGGCAGCGATGATTGGCGAGCAGCAACAGTGGTCTCGGATGCGATCACGCTCCTCTCTGCACCAGCTTCAGGTCAATTAAATCAAGGCTTCCGGTACGGTTTCCGCAATCACGGAGATTTTGACCTGAGAAATAATGCAGGCAGCACAATTGTCGGTTATGACTTTAATGGCAATGGCCTGATTGATGCTACAGGTAGTACAGCTAATGAAGTTAATTTCGGCTTTGACCTAAATGGCAGAGATGCTAATGGAGATGGGAATCCGAGCAACGATGCGGGCGTTCCAGAGACGGAAGTAACAGCCAAAGCAGCTCGCCTGATTAACGGTTTCGATGCTAACAACTACGTCACTAACGGTCTGAGTAGCGGTGCAGACTTTAACATTGAGGGGACTACTAGCGTATCACCAACAGACGAAAAGTACAGGAGTAGCACAGCTAGTAATAATGCTCCCAACAGTTCATACTTCAACAATTTCATCACCCCAGTTCAGCGACGGGCTGAGTTTCCAGAGTATGTAATGGAAATCTGCCGCAAGTTGCCTGTTTCAGCTTGCGGCGCCGATGACTGGGTAGTTGGTATTGACGCTGGTACTGTTGGGGAATTTGAAGCTGAAAGAGAACAAGCAAGCGTTGTCCCAGCAAATACTACATCTGTCGATCAACTTTTGTCGGGTACAACAGCTAGACCAGCCATAGATCCAGCCGATCGCAGATATCCCCGTCGGGTAGCTTTTCTGCGAGACTCTTCAGCAGCGGGAAGCCCCAACCGAAACAAACTGGTGCTAGACAACAACAACGTTCCGGTTGCATTGGGGATTAATGCTGGGAACTTAGCTTACTATTCCTCTACCAATGCTGGTGCAACTACAACTAATACTGGTGTCCCTACTCCGCGAGACAATGCTCTTTGGTATGCGACCACAATAACTCCAGTAACTCCACTAGGAGGAATTGATTACGCCAATACAAACCCACTGTTCTACGTGACAATACCAACTAATGCAGGTTCTAATCTTGCTAACACAGTTAAGCAGCCACAGCTAAGACCTACCTTGCAGATTCAGGCGACAGATTCTAGTCCTGGGCCCTTATTTCCAGGCGCTCAGGCCCAATTAACGCAATGGATGCAAAAAGCGCAATCTACAGAGTTCAACCTGATAGTCGCCTCAAATGACGTTCCTTCACGCAAAATATCTGACACCCTTGGCGAAACCAATGGTGGTGTGCAAAACTTACCCCGCTTTATGGAAAATTGGCAAAACCTAACTACCTCGATCGCTGGTTCGTTTATCCAGTTCAAACGCAGCGCCTATGCAACAGCTCCCTATCAATCAGTTATTAACGATAGCACTGCTGGTTCGCTTCTAAAAACCAAAATCTTTGACGATCCAGCCGGCACCTCCGCCAATTACAGAATCCAAAACTTAGCTGGTAATGTCGGCTATTTCGCTGCACCAAATCGGGACTGGGGATTTGATGTAGGTTTACTTTCGCAGCCCGCCGACTTGTTCGCCCAAAAATTCACTCTCCCTGCTTCTCAGAAACAACCAGACGAATACTTCAGAGAAATCAGCCGGGATGATGATTGGGTGAAGTCTTTACTGTGCGCTGAAAAATTGAATCCAGATCGCACTTCCTCTGGCACCTATGCTCGCAATGACGGCGCTACTAAACCAGCAGACTGTCCTTAAGTTCCCTGACCTTGAAACACTCAAATTTCTGAGTTCCAAATGCGGAGTGATTACGATGACCAAACGCCAACAGCCACAAAGTTTACATAAGTCCCAAGAAGGCGGCTACACGATTATCGAGTCATTGGTAGCGATGATTGTAGTGTCGGTGCTGATGATCGCGATCGCCCCCGTGATGGCTTTCTCAGTAGCAACTCGCGTCCAAGCCAAACGGATAGAAATGGCTACTCAAGCCGCCAAAACCTATATTGAGGGGCTCAGGTCTGAGGCGCTCAAACCAGGTACGACGGGGTTTCCTGCTCAGTACACAACCGACAATAAATTAGAAAACACCCCCGCCCCAACCAATATCAACGCTCTTTACTGCATAGACAAAGATAGCGATCAAATCTGTACCGATGGCAGCAATCAAGACTTTGTAGTTCAGGGCTACTATTTTAACAACTTACCAGCTACTACAAATCCGGCAAAAACAGGCTACAGCTTAATTGTTCGTGTTTACAGGGCTGATTCTTTTGCTAGTGAGGTGGGCGCACTAACAACTCAGAAACTTCAAGCCGATCAAAAACGACAAGTACAGCAAGGAACTACTACCGCAGGGCTGGGAAATCTCCGAGCGCCTTTGGTAGAAATTAGAACGGAAATAGGCGCTACTGATAGAGCAGGTGCTTACAACAATTTTTGCGATCGGATCGCAAATGGCTGCAAGCAATAATCAAAGTCCCGTTATTAAATTTAGAATCGCTCCACATTTGACAAAGGAAACAGTCAAAATGAAAACTTTACTCAGGTTGCTTCTCAAAACTCAGCACCAGCGAAACCGCTCCGCACCAGCTCAAACAGAAAAGGGCATGACTCTAGTCGAGCTATTAGTCGGCTCGATTATGGCATTTTTAATCATCACCCCGATGCTCGCCTTTGTAGTTGATATGCTGAATACCGACAGGAGGGAACAAGTCAAGTCAAACACCGAGCAAGACCTTCAGGCGGCTGTTGATTTCATCGCCCAAGATTTGAGTCAAGCTATTTATATTTACGATAACGATCCTACTACTGGTATTCCTGCTATCAAAAGTTTCCTCCCCCCACAAACAAATAAAACTCCTATTCTTGTATTTTGGAAGCGACAAGTTCTCAAGAACTCTCTTCCTGTTGATATTAATCTGACTCCTCAACCAGATAAATGCGATTCAAGCGCAAAACCCGGTACAGCAGGAGAATGCAACGATACCTATGTTTTATCATTAGTTGCATACTACCAGATTAAAGATACTGACTCTACTTGGTGTCAGCCGCAAGGCTCTGCTTGTCCTACCCGTATTGCTCGGTATCAAATTCAGGACGGATTGGAAAATAAAAGTAGTGACCCAACTAAGCCTTACACGGGTTTAAACTCTGGACAAAAGACCAGCCCAGCTTACAATGGTACTCCCGTCGGTACGACACCAGCTTTTGACATTACGAAGCCCGAGCAAAATGTGACAAATTTACCACCAGGTAATTGGGATGGCTCTGATGTACTGGTTAATTACATCGACCACAGTAAGGTGGCATTAGTAGGCAATGAATGCACGCTCGCCTTTAATAATCCTAAGGACTCAAAAGGAGATGCTGTTCTCGAAACGACCCTAAGAGTAACCGACTCACCAGCAGCAACAGACACAAATAGCTTCTACGCTTGTGTAGATAGATCAAACAACCAAAACATCGCCCGAGTTACTATCAGAGGAAACAGCCTGCGCCGCCTGCAAGCCAATGATGCTGATTTCAAATCCACGAGTTCGGCATTTTTTCCAACAGCAACCGTGCAAGTACAAGGTCTAGGCGCGCGAGGAAAGTAACTTATTATTGAAACATATTTCCGAATCGCCCCCGCCGATCGCAAAAACAGGAGAAAACTATGAAAACCCCACCAATATTATTAAAACTTTTGCATAATTCTGCTGCCAAAGCCCACCCTAAATTCAACAAAACTGCATCTAGAAAGGGCGATGGAGGATTCACGCTTCTAGAAGTGCTGGTGACAGTGTTGGTATTAGGCATATTAAGTTCGATCGCCGCTCCGAGTTGGCTGGCATTCATCAACAATCAAAGAGTTCGCACTGTGAACGATCGAGTTTTGCAATCACTACGAACTGCACAAAGCGAAGCAAAGCGAACTAAACGCGATGTGAGTGTGATATTTGATACCAGCGATCCACTAAAAGTTATGTTTTACCCGCCAGTAGCTACGGGTGGTAGTACGCAGCAGTTAAATGCTGGAGGTGAAATTAAAGCCGGACAGGTTCAACTTGCTGTTATTGGTGGAGATATAACTCCTCCTCCTTCTCCTGCTCCTACTCTTAGTGCTACTCAAAAATCCCTCACCTTTAAGTTTGACGGTGCTTTCGATCCAAATAGTAAACCAACCCTACCTTTTCAAGTCACAGTTGCTCCTGTTGTTGGCGGTGTTGTTGGCGGTCCGAAAAAGTGTGTATTTGTGGAAACTCTCCTAGGAGGAATGCGAACTGCTGAGGGAAAATATAACGATACTACAAAAGAGGGTTGTCCAGCAGTTCCCTAGATATTTTATAATCTCTAACAGCGATTCCGCATAAGTTCTGAATTGCTAAAAAATATTAACATAAATTATTTGATATTTTAAATGCCATTAAAATACTCAAACTACGCAGCTAGAACTAAAACAAATAACAGTTCAGACAAAAAATCAATTACCGCCAAAAGACCTAACCTGGCAGATGTTTGAAACCATATTAGCAGAACTGGGAGAAAAGCGCTCATCCCGACTTTCATACAGCAACGGAACCTTAAAAATCATGGTTCCGTGCATGGAACACGAAGTTAACAAAGTGCTGATTAGCGATTAGTAAAAAATCTCCTCAAAGAACTAGATATAGAATTTTGACCGCTGGGCTCAACCACATTTAAAAATGCAAAAATAGCTCAAGGAGTAGAAGCAGACAACAGTTTCTACATCCAAAACGCAGCCGCAGTCCGAGGCGAAAATCGCATCGACTTAGCCACAAACCACCATCCCAATTTAGGCATAGAAATCGACATCACATCGCGCACTCAGCTCAACAACTACGCAGCATTAGGAATTCCCGAATTGTGGCGCTACAACGGCCACAACCTGCAAATCAGTGTCTTCCAAGATGGAAAATACATCAAGGTCGATCGCAGTTTCCAATTTCCCAACTTCCCGATCGCCCATCTCATCCCCCAGTATATCAAACGCAGCAAAACAGCCAGCAGAAACGTCGCTATCAAAGCCTTTCGAGCTTTAGTGCGATCGCAAATTTAGCAACCCCCGCAGACTCTCATCCACACCGGGCGATCGCATCAATACCCGTGATTTCTCCCAAAGGGCGATCGAATCAATACCCGCCATTGATCCGATCGGGCGATTTCTCCCAAAGGGCGATCGAATCAATACCCGCCATTGATCCGCTGCGGGATCTCTCTAGCGACACAGCACTACCGTGTCCCGACTACCGTATTGTTGTAAAATATACATTGCAAGCGATGCCTGTATGGAAACAGCACTGCCGTATCCTGACTAGACTATCCCTTGGAGCATATACATTGCAGGCGATATTTGTCGGCAAACAGCACTGCCGTATCCTTACCCGCAGCTTGTTTAAATAGATATAAAATTTCAGTAAATACCGATCTACACAGTAACCAAACTCAAAAGTTAAAATCGAGCCATCAAAAATAGTTTCTCCTAGCCATTTTTCATTTCAAACTAAATATCAAGGAGTGCATCTACGTGTCAATACATAAAACGCTCAAAGGCAGAGCCACTGCACCTGCCGCCGGTTTTACAATGGTTGAGTTATTGATAATTATTTTAATCATAGGAGTGTTTAGTGCGATCGTCACTCCCAGTTGGCTGATGTTCATCAACAACCACCGTTTGAAGCTATCAGTCGATCGGGCTTATTGGGCAATGGAATTAGCCCTAAGCAACGCCAAACGCGACAAAATTTCATGGCAAACTAGCTTCAAAGAAGTAGGAAAAAACCTACAAGTAGCAGTCCACCCAGCCGAGATTACCCCAGCCCAAGTACCACCCAGTCAATGGAAAAACCTAGAACCGCAAATTCAAATAAATCCCGATGAAACAACACTGCTCAACGTCAATGAAAACAACAAAGCTACAGGAGAAAAAACAATTCGGCGGGTAATGTTCAACTTCCGAGGTTGCGTCGTTTATAACAGTACCGACGAGTGCGGCCAAACAAGCCTGCGAGCAAAAGGAACCCTAACACTATCTCATCCCGATTTAAAAAATAGCGATCGCTGCGTCATCGTCTCCACTCTCTTAGGACACAAGCGCACCTCCCAAAGACAACGCACAGCTAAAGACGGCAGATATTGCTACTGAGACTACATCCAGACCTCACCCTTGTATGTACTCTTGTCCCCCCCGTTAAGAAGGGTGTGCACAAGAAGCACTCAAAGTCCCCCTTCTTAAGGGGGATTTAGGGGGATCAGGCCTCGGATTTGAACGACAGATCCAAAGGACTTTAGTCTTAAGTAGACACTTATGCGGGTGAACCAGCCCCACGCGAATCATCTCCATTCAACCGACTTCCTACTTCTTACTCGGTGGAATCTTCTCAATATTAATCAGCGTCTCCATCACCGACTCCACAATCGGCGCCGCCACAACTCCCCCCGAACCACCCTTCGGTTCATCAATCACCGCCAGCACCACATACCGAGGAGCCTCCGCAGGCATGATCCCCACAAAGCTAGTAATAATCGCCTTATCAGAATAACCCCCACCAGCATTAGCTTTTTGAGCCGTCCCCGTTTTCCCAGCAATCCGATACCCAGGAATTTGTGCAGCTTTCCCCGTACCACCATCCACCACAGTTTCCATCATTTCCAAAACCTGCTTAGTAGTTTGTGGCGAAAAAACTTGTTTCCCAACAGCCCTCGGCAGCTTCCAGAAAGCTTGACCTTCCCGATCAAAAAGTCCCCGCACAACATGAGGAGTTACCAACTTGCCACCGTTAGCCAAAGCCCCGTTAAGCTGCACCAACTGCATCGGAGTTATCGAAAAACCCTGCCCAAAAGCCGTAGTAGCAACTTCCACCGGAGAATTAATAAATTGCTCGCGATTTTTAAGCTGACTGGTTACTTCAAAAGGCAAATCAGTTCCTGCACTTTGTCCCATTCCCAGTTTTTCTAAAGCTTGATAGTAAAGAGAAGCTTTCATACTTCTCATGACGTGCACCATCCCCACATTACTAGAATGTTTCAAAATCTCCGTAACAGTGGAAGGGCCGCGGGCACCAACTTGTTTGTAATCGGAATTTTGGATAGTCCAGCCATCCATGTAAATCCGACCTTCATCGTTAAACACAGTGTTAGGTTTCACCGCACCGGCTTCTAGGGCGATCGCCACATTAATCGCTTTAAAAGTCGAACCAGGCTCATAAACATCAGTTACAGCCCAATTTTTATAGCGCGACAAATCGAAATTAAAATATTGATTCGGGTCATAGGTAGGTTCAGCCACCATTGACAGTAATTCCCCGTTGCGGGCATCCATCACAATCACCGTGCCCCGCTTCGCCCCGTATTTCAGCATTTTCTCCTTCAGAGCAATCCGCGCCGCCCGCTGCAAGCGACTGTCGATCGTCAATTGCAATTTCAAGTCATCAAGCTGCACAAATCCCGCCGTCAGGCGATCGGGAAGCCAATGTCCATCGATCGACTTACTAAATTGGATCGACGGCATCGATCGTTCCAGCAAATTCTGCTGGCTGTATTCCACCCCAGCCTGTCCCTTCTGTTCCCCATCCACATAACCCAGAATATCCGCCGCCAACTCCTGCTGCGGGTAAAAACGCTGCTGCTGCCGTACCAACTCCAGCCCGTCCACGGGACTATCTTTAATTTGCATCCGCTCCACGCGATCGGCTACCTCTTGAGCCAAAGAACTAGCAATGGTAATACCGCTTTCGCCCAGATTAAACCTTCGCAGCAGTTCAGTTTCCGCCGTATTGCCAGGGGCTACTTCGATCGGCAACATCGGAGCCAATTTAGCAGCAATATCCCCCTTTGAGTGCTTGAACAACTTCGGGTGAGCGTAGAGCGTGTACACCTGTCTGTCGATCGCCAAAACATTCCCCGTGCGATCGACGATCGGGCGTCTCGGCACAAACGGCTTCGTTTTGAGAGTTTGCTGTTCAAGAGCCTGTTTGCGTAGCGCCGGAGCTCGCGTCACCTGCAAATAGAACAAATTTACAGCCAGCCCCAGCCCCGATAGCATCAAAACCACCCACACAGCCCACAAGCGGAACTTGCTGCGTTTTAAACGTTCCAGCGGTGGCCTCGGCCGGGGCTGGCTGCTAGCCTTAGTCGCAACTCTGGGTTTGGTCAGTTTGCCCCACCAAACGCCATCGCTCGACGCTTTTGGACGTTTAAAATTCGGCGATCTGTATCGGTCAAAACGGGGATCATAGCTCATAAAATTAAAAATTTAAAAGCAACTTATATCATTTTGGATTTTGGATTTTAGATTTTATATTTTATAGCAATCACCCAGACCGTTAAGCAGTTCTTAA
This sequence comes from Microcoleus sp. A6-C6, assembly GCF_036705955.1. Classification (NCBI taxonomy): domain Bacteria; kingdom Bacillati; phylum Cyanobacteriota; class Cyanophyceae; order Oscillatoriales; family Microcoleaceae; genus Microcoleus; species Microcoleus sp. A6-C6. Next base: position 24,286 of record NZ_JAUBVR010000004.1, read on the forward strand.
TTGCATAAACCTTTGCGATCGATTCCTTCAGACGAATCACGAATGCTATCCGTTCAAATTATCGGGCCCTCGGACAGTTCCCTTGGGCCCTCTCCGCGTTGACCCCTCAATAGCCCAGTGGCGTTGCCACACTTGATGGATTTTTGAGAGCAGGTGCTTCGGAGTTTGGAGCCTCTGCACCGAGCGATCGGTTTTCCGGGGCCGGGCGCAAGAAAATCGTGTCCGCAGGCTTCTGAGCAGCCAAACCCGTTTCTGGATTTGCAGCTTCTTTAGCAAGTTGGTTTTTCAAGACTTCGCTAGCAGCACTCAACTGCTGTTCACCCCGACGCAGAGTTTCCAGCTTTTGATACTCTTGACTCCAGCGCTGCTCGCCGTAAACAGTCAAACCGTAGAGAGTCAGAGCACCACCCAAAATCAGTACCACTGCCGCTGAGGAGGCCCGCTCCATCCGCAGGAGCGATCGCAACCACATCGGCTGCGACTGGCGATCGGGCATCACTTTCAGCACCGATGCTGCCGCGCGCGGTTTGGCTTGTTCGTCGGCTGGCGAGTAGTTAGGCAATACCGGCCCAGTTTTTGCCCGTCTAGCTCGGGCAATAGAAGTAACTTTGCTTTTGGCAGGGTATGTAGTGGGCTTGCCGGTCGATCGCGAGCGGCGAGGAGAATCTGGGGATCTGATAGCAGCAGTCATAGAATTCACCAATACGTATAGTGGGGCAGCTTCAGCTTGATTGAGGTTAGGAGTTTTTTCGGTTGCCGATCGCCAATTTCTGGAAATCTCGGATCGATCGGTTATCCTTTACCTAAAGATACCTCACTAACCAACCAACCCATCCTACCACTGGTCTCTTTGACTTCTAGATTTGCCAAAACAAGGAATTTTTTGCCGATTCGCCAGAATCAATGTGAAATTTATTAATAAATGCAGTATTGTAATCAACGAGCGAATCGTCAATCTATTCGTGCCAGCATTGTTTCTCAAGTACACTATTCCCTTCCTTGCGATGGGTTTTGAATGTTAAGGAGTGTTTATGAACAAGGGTTTAATTCGTTTGACTTTGGTAATTGGCATTGCAGCAGCCCTCGGTGCTTGCGGCGGTGAAGGCGGCGGTGGCGGTGCTAGCCCCACCCCTGCTGGTGGCACCACTACTACTCCTCCTGTTTCTGCTCCAGCACCGACAGCATCTCCAAAGGCTACTCCTGGGGCTGGTGGAGCTGGGGCTGGTGGAACTGCTTCCCCTTCTCCCGCTCCTAAAAAGCCCTAACTAGGGGTTCCCGGAGTGTTTGCCCAACGAGCCTAGCCAGTGGGTGAAAAATAGTTCGCTCTTCGCATTTTTTCATCTCATCAGTCTAGGCCTCAAGTTGGGTGTTATTATCAGATGCTTTTACTACAGTTTAGTACCTCCCCTTACTGCCGCAAAGTCCGCTTAGCGCTTGGTTACAAGGGCATCCCCTTTCAAGTGGAAAATTTGACTCCGGGCTTGCACGTTTTGAAACTCAAGCCTCTAACGGGAGGTTTGAGGACAGTGCCGGTACTTATTCCTCAACTTGAAGGTCAACCGTTCGCGATCGCAGACTCGACGCAAATCTTGCACTCGATCGAGTCTCGCTTCCCTTCCCCGCCACTGTTGCCCGCAGACGAGAGTTTGCAAGCAGAGGCTTGGATGATCGAAGACTGGCTCGATGAAAGCATCGGCATTGCCACTCGATTTGTTTACTACGAGTTTCGCGCCGGTGCGGGCAAGCAAATTGACCCATCTGTTTTGAGCCAGTTAGTGATTCAATTGGCGCGTCGTCAGTTCGGCATTAACCACGCTTCGGCAAAACTAGCCGAGTTGCGCCTGAGTGCTGCTTTAGGCCTGTTGCAGCGTCGCTGGCAGGATGGTTCCTATTTGGTAGGCGACTCCTTGAGCGTGGCAGATATCACTGCTGCCGCCCTGCTGAGTCCTTTAGCTTTGATTCCTCAATACCGGATTGAGTATCCTTGGCTGTTGGATCGCATTGCCAAAATTCACCAGGTTTGCGGCGAAACCCTGCCTCCGGGATTTTAAAAGATACCTGTCGGGCGATCAACAAAGCCTAAAAATTCCAGCTATTAATCAAAATTAAGTTCTTCCAAAAACTCAGGCTCCTTCACGCCCCTGGTTAAACGAATCGACAAGAGTTTGAAAAAGAATCACATATCACACAGTTTATAAAAAGTCAAGGATATTTGGGGAAAAATATAAATTTTTCAATCTGTTTTAAGATTTGTATAGTGAAATGTTAGGCGTTAGCAGTAAAATCACAGCTTGACCGCCAGCAAGGCAATCAGATTGCCTGCTGTGTGGGCAAGGGCGCACGTTGGAGCAGTGAGCGTGGTAGGATTAGCGATCAAAAATGTATCCAAATGTAAAGTGCAGCGTCGCTCTAGGTTTTGAAAGCCATTTAGTTAAAATATTGAGGTAAGTAGTTTTATGCCCGCGACAGTCCCCATTGAACAGATTAACCGGATTGTTGGAAATCAACACGACGATCCATTTGAAGTGCTAGGCCCCCACGCGATCGAAGAAAATGGCAAAAAATTCTGGGCCGTCCGAGTTTATCTTCCCAATGCGGATGCAGTATCGGTAGTTTTGCCAGAGGCCAGGGCCGAATACCCGATGACATCAGGGCATCACCCTCACTTTTTTGAATGTACGATCGACACCCCAGAACTAGCAAACTATCAATTGCGAGTCAAAGAAGGGGAACACGATCGTTTTATCTACGACCCCTACGCCTTTCGATCGCCCAAACTGACAGAATTTGACCAACACCTATTCTCAGAAGGCAACCACCATCGGATCTACGAAAAACTAGGGGCCCACTTCACCGAAGTAGACGGCATCACAGGAGTATATTTTGCAGTTTGGGCTCCGAATGCCCGTAACGTCTCAGTTTTAGGAGATTTCAACTATTGGGACGGCCGTAAACATCAAATGCGGAAATCCCAAAACGGCATCTGGGAATTATTCATTCCGGGACTATCCTACGGAACTCACTACAAATACGAAGTGAAAAACCAAGACGGACATCCCTACGAAAAGTCCGACCCCTACGGTTTTCAGCAAGAGGTACGGCCAAAAACAGCCTCAATTGTCACAGACTTAGATACCTACACTTGGAACGACAGCGCTTGGATAGACCAGCGGCGGCACACAGACCAACTGACACAACCAGTTTCGGTTTATGAATGCCACATCGGTTCTTGGCTGCACGCCAGCGCTGGGGAACCCGCCCTGGGGCTAAATGGGGAAATAGAACCCGCCGTTCCGGTTTCGGAACTGAATCCCGGGGCGCGCTTTTTGACTTACCGCGAATTGGCCGATCGGCTAATTCCCTACGTCAAAGACTTGGGATTCACCCACATCGAAATGCTGCCCATCGCCGAACATCCCTTCGACGGTTCCTGGGGCTATCAAGTCACCGGCTATTTCGCCCCAACTTCCCGCTACGGCACACCCGAAGATTTCATGTATTTTGTTGACCAGTGCCACGCCAACGGCATTGGCGTACTCGTGGACTGGGTACCAGGGCATTTCCCCAAAGACGGCCACGGTTTGGCTTTCTTTGACGGAACTCACTTGTACGAACACGCCGACCCCCGCAAGGGCGAGCACAAAGAGTGGGGAACCCTAGTATTTAACTACGGCCGCAACGAAGTGCGGAATTTCCTAGTATCAAACGCTCTGTTCTGGTTTGACAAGTATCACATCGACGGGATTCGCGTAGATGCCGTAGCCTCGATGTTGTACTTAGATTACTGTCGCGAACCCGGAGAATGGCTGACCAACCAGTACGGCGGCCGCGAAAATATCGAGGCGGCAGATTTTCTGCGTCAGACAAATCACGTCATTTTTAGCTATTTCCCAGGGGCACTGTCGATCGCCGAAGAATCTACCTCTTGGCCGATGGTATCTTGGCCGACCTATGTAGGCGGTTTGGGCTTCAACCTCAAGTGGAACATGGGTTGGATGCACGATATGCTTGACTATTACCACATGGATCCGTGGTTCCGCCAGTTCCACCAGAACAACATAACTTTCAGTATGTGGTACAACCACAGCGAGAATTTCATGCTGGCTTTGTCCCATGATGAAGTCGTCCACGGCAAGGCCCACATCATCGGCAAAATGCCAGGGGACGAATGGCAAAAGTTTGCAAACGTGCGGTGTTTGTTTACCTTTATGTTTGCTCATCCCGGCAAAAAAACGATGTTTATGGGGATGGAGTTCGGCCAGTGGCATGAATGGAACGTTTGGGGGGATTTGCAGTGGGAGTTACTGCAATTCGATCCGCACCAAAAGTTGAAGCTATTTTTTAAAGATTTGAACCATTTGTACCGCAGCGAAACGGCACTTTACAGTCAAGATTTTGCTGAGGATGGGTTTGAGTGGATTGATTGCAGCGACAATCGGCACAGCGTGGTGGCCTTCGTGCGCCGCGAGAAGGATGGCGATGAGTTTGTGGTGACAGTGTGCAATTTTACGCCGCAACCGCACTCTCACTATCGTGTAGGAGTGCCGGAACCGGGTTTCTATACGGAGTTGTTTAACAGCGACGCGCGGGAGTACGGCGGCAGTAATATGGGGAATTTGGGGGGTAAGTGGACTGATGAGTGGTGGTTCCACAACAGTGCTTATTCGATCGACTTGTGTTTGCCACCTTTGGGTGTGTTGATCTTAAAGATCGATCGGGTAAAAACAGCAGCCAAATCTCAAGAGTTTTAAGTTGTGAGAGTTTTGAGTTAACAATCAAAACTTGATTAAACTTCAAACTTTGAGGGTATTCAGAAACCCGGTTTCTCCAAGAAACCGGGTTTTTCTTCTGTTTTCCTGTGTCGCATATTCTTAACGGAACTTACAGAATTTTAGATTTTAGATTTTAGATTTTATACCATTTCTCAAAAAATATGTAACAGTAATCGTAGGGTTTGTAGCCATTTTTAATCTCTGGCATTCAATCGCAAATCTCATGGCGACGCACCTTATACGCCGGCCCCGTGAAAAAACAACCCTCCGTTTCATTCCGCCCAACAATTCCCAATTCCCAATTCCCAATTTTCAACTACGAGTATCCGACGCACAAATATTAGATGAAACTTTAGACGGCTCAACTGTTATTACTTCCGAAATAGACTGTTCCTCCACTGCGTCTAAATTTGGCAGTGGCATATGTTTCATTTCCCACACTTTGAGCAAAATTAGATATTCGTAAAAAGCTTGTAGCGTGCACCAAGCCAATCCCGCTTGACCGTCAAGAAATCCGCCGAGTAAAATATACATATAGAAAAAGCGCACGACTGGCCGCAAAGGCAAGCGCAAAGAAAAATCTTTCAAAGCGCGCCGCCTTTCCACCTCCGAGGCGCCAAATACTAAATCCCACCAATTCACCTTGCCCGCTTCTAATTGACGCAAAGTTTCGGCTGCTTCGTCAGTCGAGTAGCGGTTGTGCTTTTCAATCCAGCGGGAAAGACCTTTGCTGCAAGTATAGTGAGGGTAAGTTTCCTTCAAAAAGTGAGTAGGCCCATTGCAGACTTCCCGTTCAGTGTGACCGTAATCAGTAAACCACACTTGGTCTTTGCGAAATAGGCGCATTTGATAGCGGGGATATTGAGTGCTGCGACGAATCCAGCGCTCCATAAATATTACTTTTTCAGCTACGTAATAACCGATATATTCTTGACTTACGATCGCCTTTAAGCATTCAGCAAACAGTGCAGGCGTCATCCGCTCGTCAGCTTCGAGGATATAAACCCATTCGTACTTGCATTCTACTTCTTTGAGCATCCAAGTCCGCTGGCGTCCGTGAGTTTCAAAGCGGTGCTGCACTGTTTGCACCGGATAGTTATGAACAATGTCAAGGGTGCGATCGCTGCTGAAAGAATCAACTACAATGATATCGTCACAAAGCATTGCCGATTCTATGCAAGCGGCGATATCAATCTCTTCGTTGTAAGTCAGAATATAAATTGAGAACATTCCCAGCTTTCAGTAAGGGCAAACTATAGCAGAAGGAAGAAGGAAGAAGTCATTGGTCATCAGTCATTGGTCATCAGTCATTGGTCATCAGTCATTGGTCATCAGTCATTGGTCATCAGTCATTAGTCATCAGTCATCAGTCATCAGTCATCAGTCATTAGTCATTAGTCATCAGGAAGAAGGAAGAAGGCTCTTCGACTACGCGAGGGGATTAACGCCCTGCGTTGGGCAGAAACCGGGAAGAAGTCGATGTGAAAATGCAAGAAAATCAATGGCTTCAGTCATTAATAAGGTCGTAACTGCCAGGCGCGGTTGCTATGTTCAGCAGATTAAGTATTTCTCGCAAGATATCTTGACTTACGGGTTCTAGGGGCTGGCGCAGGTCAATTTTTGCGGTGGCCGAACCGCAGAATTCCCATACTTCGGAGTCCAGTCCAACCAACAGTAATGTAGCCGATCGCCAACAGCAAACTGTTGATTCCTGTCTGCAAACTCGAATTTCTCGATCGAGTTCTCAATTCTTTCTCTTTTTGTTGCTTGCGGGTGCGAATCTCGTTGCGAGCTTGATTTGGCAGTTCTTGGGCTTGCTGTTCTAGGAACTTGTCGAGGGCTTTCGGGTCATTTTTCGACTCCTGAAGCACAGCTTTCAATTCCTTGGGAACATCTGGACTCTTGAGTGCTTCTTGCAGCTTCCCGTTATCTTGCAGCAGGGCGCCTATCTGGCTGCGGCGCTGGCTTTTGAGCTGTTCTACCTGAGCTTTAAACTGCTCACTTTTAATTTGCCCTTCTAGTTGAGTTTCGGCTTGTCCGGCTTCTTTCTCGACTTGAGCCAGATTATCCTTGAGTTCCAAACGAGTATTGTTAAGATGAACGGGAACCAGCAATAGGTAAATTAGCCCTAAAAAGCTGGAAATCAACAGGGCCCAGAATCGCAAGTCAACCCAAACATTACGCCGCTCAATAGAGACTCCGCTGCTGCTGTCCACCCAAAAGCCCGTCATTAGCAGGGCGATACCCATCAAAGGAATAATACCCCTATCAACTATCTGAGTTGCTGCGGCAAGCTGCCAGCCTCGATTGCTCATATCGGAGATTTCTCCCGGCAGCGACAGAACAATGCAGTCAAGCAAGGCAGAGAGAATCAAGATAATCCCGACTACTTTGAGAGTGCGAGCAGCTACTGAAGAAAATTGACGGCTGTTAGTTGCTTTCATAATTCCTGTGAGATAATTCTACAGCGTTAGATTGAACGACATTTTGTTTAATGAGTTATAGCCTTTCTCAAAAAGGTGAGGTATGAATTTTGACCTGGAAAGCTTGACAATACAGGGTTTCTGCATACCTCATTTATCTGAGAACCGCTATAACTGGTGAGAGCGCTCAATTGCTCTTCCTCACTGATTGCTTCGCTTGGGGGCAGCCATCGCGTGGCCGGCGCCACAGCATCCCAGAGGTTAAGTCCCGAATCTGTGGAAACAGCAGTGCTGAATTTGAAAATGGCTGTTGAGATGGGAAACTCCGCAGACGAAAGACGAATCAAACCGTCCCCCATTTGATGATTTTGGAAGCCCCAACCAGAGGCTGGCGCAGGTTGGTACTTTACGTTATTTTCCACCAAAATAGCTCGATCGGGTAATCGCCTCAACTTTCCTCCCAGTTTTCACAGGCTGCGATTGCCACACCAGTCGATCGGAGTTGCTGCACGATGTATGCAGACTTTGACACAGGAGGCTGCGCCCTAGAGGCGGCGGCTGTGAAGATTTGTCAAGATAGCACTCACCCACGGGCCCCCGTGAGGGGGCAGCGCACAGATGGTTCTGCACGCTTGTGGCTACAGCTTTTAACTAGCTTTCCCTTCCCTGGCAGTGCGAGAAATAATAGACATAGGAGGGTAAGGTTTAGGTGGGTTTCACCCCCTATAGCGGTTCTCAAAAAAGTGAGGAGAGCCTCATGCCCTATGCCCTATGCCGGATAGTACCTCATATGAGAGCTCGAAAGGCTATATATCTCCCGCCTGCCAGATGGCGTGGCATAAAATCCCCTGTCTTATAGTAATTGATCTCACAGAGAGCTGAAAGAAATAATTGTTTCCCAATCTTTTGAACCTCCAATTACCAACTGCACAACACGGCAGTCAGTCGATTTGAGATTTTCCATTTTCGCTTTAAGATGTATACCTATTGCCAAAAACAATGCAACTGTCGGCTCATGCTCGAACCCATAGCGAATAAGTTATTCCTCGTCGCCAACCGCAAATCGCAAATCGCAAATGTTATTACTCCATAGATGAATCTGGGAGTTTGAACTCTTGGTCTCAAATTTTGGCCGGATGGCGACTGTGGGAAAGCAAGTATCGGTTTTTTGGTGGGAGGACAGATACAGGAGTAGCTATTTCTCCCTTTTTCTTTCTGTTTGCCGGAAAGCGCAGCCGAAGGGCATTCTTGTTTGTTGCTTCCTCCTTAAAAGTGAACAATTACTAATTACCAATTACTAATTGCCAACTATTAATTATTAACAGCTTGAGCGTTCGATTGTGCAATGGCAAAGGTGCAAGATTTTACATTTTTTGCTAGGATGATTCATCGCCGTGCAATTTTTTTAGTCATGACTGCAATGATTTCGGGTGTTTACACGTTGGGAGAACTTGAAAGATCGATCGCATCCGATCCGGACAATTGGCGTCCGATCGTGTTTACTAATGGCTGCTTCGATATCCTGCACGCGGGCCACGTTCGCTATTTGCAGGCTGCAAAAGCTTTGGGGCGATCGCTCGTGGTGGGTTTGAATAGCGACGCTAGCGTGCAAGCTATCAAACCGCAACAGCCGGGATTGCCACCCCGCCCGATCGTACCGGAAAATCAGCGAGCCGAAGTGTTAGCTGCCCTCAAACCAGTAGACGCGGTAGTAATTTTTTCCGAGATTACAGCAACTAAACTGATAAGTATCCTGAAGCCAGATATTTATGTTAAAGGAGGCGACTATCAACTCGAAACTTTGCCGGAAGCACCGGCGGTTATCGCCGGAGGCGGCAAGATTTCCTTGATCGAAATAGAAGTTCCCAGTTCTACCAGCGCGCTCGTCAAACGCATTTTGCAGTTAGGTACTTAACCCTCGATCACAAACAGCAAACAGTGAGCTAAACTCAGAATTTGGCTCATCAAAAAATACGCTTGGTGCGATCGCTCGTACAACTTCATCCCAATTGCGAAACAGGAGATAATTTCAATGGAACTCACAAGCAATAACACGATTGCGGAAATCTTAGAAAGACACAAAGCAGAGCTACTAGCAGACTGGCTCAAAGAACTGCAAAATACCGGGCTGCGGCGGGACGACTTGATGAGAGCCAAAGAATTGCGGTCTGAGTGTCAAGAGTTCCTGCAATTGCTCCACATTGCAGTGGGGCACGGTAACTTTAGCGACATCCAGACACCCGAATGGGAAAATATGCGGCTGCTGCTAGCAGAAGTTTCGCGATCGCGCGTTCAGAGAGGCTTTACTCCCTCAGAGATAGCGAGTTTCATTTTATGCTTCAAAAAGCCTTTGTTCGATCGGCTTTGTCGCGAACTGACACAAAACCGCGACGCACTTGTCGAACAACTGTGGCTTTCCACCAGTTTATTAGACCAGCTCGGCCTTTGGGTGACAGAAATTTTTCTCAAAGCTCGCGAAGAAGTCATCGAACGCCAGCAGCAAGAAATGCTCGAATTGTCAACACCCGTAGTCAAACTTTGGCAAGGCATTCTCGCTTTACCCATGATCGGGACTCTCGACAGTGCCCGCACTCAAATAGTCATGGAAACTCTGTTGCAGGAAATCATGGAAACCGGCTCAGAATTTGCGATTTTAGACATTACAGGCGTGCCGACTGTTGACACTTTAGTTGCTCAACATTTATTAAAAACTGTCGCAGCCGCCCGTTTAATGGGTACTGAGTGCATCATCAGTGGCATTCGCCCGCAAATAGCTCAAACCATAGTTCACTTGGGAGTTGACTTGCAGGATATTCTCACAAAAGCTACTTTAGCAGATGCTTTTAAAGTCGCGTTGCAGCGCCAAGGTTTAACTATAAAAAATATTAAAGAGGAAACATAAAAATATTGCACTCTGACATGACAACTCAAGTAAATGTTAGCAAGTAGGTGAATTTGTGGAACGAATACCGATACTTCAAATGGGAGAATTTTTGCTAGTAACAATTCAAGTGGATATGCACGATCGCTTAGCAATGACATTGCAAGATGACCTGACGAACCGCATCGTCAAAACAGGTGTTAAAGGTGTGTTAATTGAAATCTCTTCCCTTGAAATAGTTGATTCTTTTATCGGTCGCATTATCAACAATATCGCTAGTATGTCGCGAATTTTAGATGCGGAAACAGTTGTGGTCGGGATGCAGCCAGCGGTTGCTATTACGCTCGTTGAATTGGGGCTTTCCCTGACAGGAGTTCGCACAGCTTTAAGCGTTGAAAAAGGCATGATTTTGTTGAGAAAATCCTTGGGTTTCTCTCCTGACTAGCGATCGTAAACAGTCGATTAATTGTCCCCTGACTGATGCACAGACAGTAAAAAAACCGAGTTTGTTTGTAGGTACCTTGTTGACAAACTGAAGATTTCTTAGGACAGGGCTTGCGCACTCAAGAGGGTTAAATCAAGGGTTTGAAATTGCTTCACTATGTTCTCTATTGAGAAAAAATCGTAGTAAGTGCGTAAGTCCTATTAGGAGAAACTAAGTTGACGAGTGTAAGTCCTATATTTTGGGGAGAAGTTCTATTTTGGTACAGTAGCCATGTCAAAACGTGAGACACTAGAAATCCGATCGTCATCCGATATAGTCCACGTCCGACAGCAAGTGCGAGCTTGGGCTATAGCAATGGGATTCGGTTTATTAGACCAAACGAAAATCGTTACCGCAGCTAGCGAACTCGCCCGCAATACTGTAGACTACGGTAAAGGGGGAACTGTAACTCTCGAAACGCTCCAATTAGGCAGCCGCAAAGGGCTGCGGCTGATATTTGAAGACAATGGCCCGGGAATTCCAGACATCGAATTGGCAATGACTGACGGTTATACTTCTAATCACGGTTTGGGTTTGGGGCTGAGTGGTTCCAAGCGGTTGATGCACGAATTTGAGATTGTTTCCAAAGTGGGTAAGGGGACTAAAATTGCGATCGTCCGCTGGCGGTGAGGAAGATGGGGAGAAGGGGAGATTGGGAAATTGGGAGATGGGGAGAGGGGGGAAATATTCACGCTTGACTGCTTTTTTGTAACTAATATACCTCTTGCCAAAGTCGCAAATTATCTTAAAATTATCTGTGTTGCATTTGCGTTGCATCTGCGGTTTCGCAATTAATCACAGATTTATGCAATCAGACCAATGCCCAATGCCCAATGCCCAATGCCCAATGCCCAATGCCCAATGACTGATGACTGATGACTAATGACTTTTTAAATGCGCGCCAGCTTAAGATTAGAACTATAAAATAATGATAGATGCCGTAGCCCTGCCCGTAACAGAAGAAAGTCAAGTGGGAGAAGCGCGCCGAATCGCAGTTGCCCTAGCGACCGAAGTCGGATTTAATGAGACCGATCGCGGTAAAGTGGCAATTGTTACCACCGAAGCAGCAAAAAACCTGGTCAAACACGGTCGCGAAGGAGAACTTTTGCTGCGAACATTAAAAACAGCGGCAGGATATAGCATTGAAATAGTAGCGCTAGACCGGGGCCAAGGAATGGCAAATGTCGCGCTGTGTATGCGGGACGGTTTTTCTACAGCGGGAAGCCCTGGAACTGGACTGGGGGCAATTAAACGCCTCTCTACTTTTTTTGATATTCATTCTGTACCAAAACTGGGGACAGCCTTATTAGCGCGGGTGGAACCTACCCAAAATAGCCGGGAAGCCTTTCAAAACAGCAATTATTTAGAATTAGGGGTTATCCACTTACCGAAAGCAGGAGAGCAAATTTGCGGGGATTCGTGGGCGGCAGAAAATCACCTTGACAAAAACCTGATCTTAGTTGCAGACGGGCTCGGCTACGGGGATTTGGCCCAGGAAGCGTCTGGCGAAGCAGTGCGGGTATTTGAGGAAAACGCCAAACTCGGGCCGAAAGCAATTTTAGAGAAGGCGCACGCTGCTTTAAAAAATACCAGAGGAGCGGCTGCGGCGATCGCCCAAATAGATCCTACCCAACAAACTGTTTGTTTTGCCGGAATTGGCAACATCACCGGTGTAGTGGTCACAGATAACCAAACCCGTAGCATGGTTTCCTACAATGGCACAGTTGGACATATGATGCGAAAAGTAGCAGAATTTGTCTATCCTTGGTCGCAGCAGTCCCTACTCATCATGCACTCCGACGGTTTGGCGACGCAGTGGAATTTAAACCGCTATCCGGGTTTAGCCTCCCGACATCCTGCTTTAATCGCAGCCGTGCTCTACCGGGACTTCAAACGCACTCGCGATGACATGACAGTTATAGTAGCCAAGGTGAGAGAAGCAGCGTGAGTTACCCAATCCTGACGACAGAAGTCCGCTTTGAACAAGACATCGTACAAGTACGCCAAAGAGCTCGCCAAATTGCTAAAGGGCTGGGATTCGATTCCCAAGTACAAACCCGCATCGCCACAGCAGTTTCCGAAATTGCCCGCAATGCTTTCAAATATGCAGGCGGTGGCAAAGTAGAATTCATTGTGGAAGGGGAATCGCCCCAATTTTTTCGGACTCGGATTTCTGACACGGGGCCGGGAATTGCTGATTTAGCGACTGTGTTGGGCCCCAATTTTCGATCGCAAACCGGCGCGGGACTCGGTTTAGCAGCAGCGAAACGGTTGATGGACGAAGTGAAAATCGACTCTGCGCCCGATCGCGGAACGGCTGTACAATTAATTAAACAGTTTTCCAAAAATATGCCTGCGCTGAGTGCGATCGAACTAAATAAATTAGTTGACAAACTAGCGCGCCAAATTCCCGAAGATCCCTACGCCGAAATTCAGCAGCAAAATCAAGAATTACTACGCACTTTAGACGAACTCCGCCAGCGTCAAGAAGAACTCGTACAATTAAATCAACAACTAGAAGATACCAATCGCGGAGTCGTGGTACTTTACGCCGAATTGAATGATAAAGCCGAATCTCTCCGGCGCGCCAGCGAACTCAAAACCAGCTTTCTCTCCAATATGAGCCATGAGTTTCGCACTCCACTAACGGCAATTATGAGCCTTTCTGAAATATTGTTAAATCGCCTCGACGGAGAACTTTCAGCCGAACAGGACAAGCAAGTAAATTACATTTACAAATCCGCCGAGTCTCTCGCAGAACTTGTCAACGACTCGTTAGATTTAGCCAAAGTGGAAGCCGGAAAACTAACTGTTCGCGTGGCTGATTTTGAAGTCGAAGATTTGTTCAGCGCCCTGCGAGGAATGATGCGCCCCCTGCTTCCCCCAAACTCTGCCGTTTCTATAATTTTTGAAGATCCTCTCGAACTTCCAATCCTCACTACCGACGAGGGCAAAGTTTCTCAAATTTTGCGAAATCTGATTTCTAATGCCCTCAAATTTACCGAAGCAGGCGAAGTCCGAGTTGCTGCGGAAATAGGAGACGGGGGAACAGTTACTTTTTCAGTCGCAGATATGGGCATTGGCATTTCTCCAGCCGACCAAACGCGAATTTTTGAAGAATTTGTCCAACTCGAAAATCCCTTGCAGAAGCGCGTCAAAGGCACCGGATTGGGATTGTCTCTGTGCAAAAAATTGGCGGAATTTCTGGGGGGAAGTATTGAAATCAAAAGTTCACCCGGAGTGGGTTCGACTTTTTTTGTCAAACTGCCGATCGTGTATGCTGGAGATCCAGAAAATTTTTTGGAAATGTCTGCTGCTAAGAAAGAAGCAATATCGCTGGCGATCGCAAATTCTCGTAGCTTGCGGGGCTCCGGGCCATCGCCAGCGCCGGATTCAGCAGCAAAAGTTTTGAGTGTGGACGATGAAAATAGTTTTTCGGTATTTGCTGAAAAAGTTGCTGGCAGAAATTCATTGTACTGCGATCGAGGCCGCCAACGGTACTGAAGGTTGGCGATCGGCTAGTCTTTAGACTTATTGCATAAATCACAGGATCGATCGGTCAACCGCAGATATAAGGTAGATAAACGGAGATTAACGCAGATAATTTCAAGATAGATAAGATGGCGGTTGAAACCGCGTCTACATAAACGAAGTTTATTTAATTTGCAACAGCATTTAACTTTGTGCTGTAAAATGTAGCAGTTCTCAGTTGCCGACTATACCGTAGGGACTGAGGCTGTGCTTTTGTTCGTGTTTGCGATCGGCTAAAATCCATGACAAATCTCGTTGTTAGCAAAATCTCGATCCCCCCTAGCCCCCCTTAAGAAGGGGGGAACTGGAAGCACTTTCAAAGTCCCCCTTTTTAAGGGGGATTTAGGGGATCGAGGCTGGGCTAAAAACGAGAGATACAGATGGTTTTAAGCGATTGTTGACACCAATGGGTACTGCGCCCTGTCCCGATCGAATATCCGATCTTGTTTATTTGTGAAAAATGACTTTCATCTCCCTTCAATATGTCCTGTTTCTGTTAGTTTTGTTCGCGGCTTACTGGTTGGTTCCCCTACGATGGTGGCGACTGTTTATCATGTTGGCTGGTAGTCTGATCTTTTATGCTTCGCTGCAAATCTGGTACATTCCTCTGCTATTAGTCGGTGTTTTGTTTAATTACTACTTGGCGATGGCGATTGGGGAACCTCTGGATTGGCGGATTGCGAATGAATCTTGGAATCGCCGCCGTTTGTTGCTGCTTTGGATCGGAATTGGGCTGAATGTGTTGCTGCTTTTGGGTTTTAAGTATGTGCCTTTTTTCTTGAGTTCGATCGGCACTTTGTTAAATTGGCCCTTCGCCTTAGACAGCGCTAACTGGGTGAAAACTCACGTCATGGCACCCCTAGGATTGAGTTTCTTTTGCTTTGAGTGCATTGCTTATTTGATTGACGTGTACCGAGGCGCGCCGGCTGCTACTTCGCTGCTGCACTTTGCTGCTTACAAGTTGTTTTTTCCGAAACTGATTTCGGGGCCGATTACTCGCTATCATAATTTGATCAATCAACTTAAATCACAGAAGTTTCCCACGCCCGATCGCATTTCTGAGGCACTTTGGACGATCGCATTTGGTGCAGTCAAAAAAGGTCTTTTCGCCGACAACTTGGGAATTTACGTCGATTTAAGCTTTACCAACTTGCAGCGGGCGGGTAGCGAGGATTTGTGGCTGGCGATTTTTGCTTACGGGCTGCAACTTTATCTCGATTTTAGTGGCTATGTTGACATGGCGCGCGGTACTGCTTTGCTGTTGGGTTGGTATTTGCCACCAAATTTTGATTTCCCTTATTTTAGTACCAGCATCGGTGATTTTTGGCGGCGCTGGCACATGACTTTGGGGGATTGGTTGCGTAATTATTTGTATTTTCCTTTGGGGGGTTCGCGTGTCGGTTTGTGGCGCACTTGTCTCAATTTGTCGATCGTAATGTTAATTGCGGGAATTTGGCACGGGGCGGCTTGGGGATTTATTGTGTGGGGGGGTTTGCACGGTTTGGCTTTGGCGGTACACCGGGTGACGGATGTGACTTTTAAGCGGTTGCGGATGGAGTTTTTGTGGGAAAATCCGATCGGGATTGCGATCGGTTGGCTGTTAACTCAGGCGATGGTTTTTGGTAGTTGGATATTTTTCCGGCTTCCCGATTTGAAGGATTCGGGATGGGCGATTTCGCATTTGTGGGGACACACTGCTGATGTGCAGTTTGCAAATAAAGTTTATGTGGAAGCTTTGGGTTTGGAAAGAGTGCATTTAACTTGGATGTTGGCGGCTGTGGCTGCCGCAATGCTGGGGAATTATGCGCTGAGTCGGGGTTTGAAGTTGGAGTTAAATTGGCCGTTGAAATTGGTGTTAGTGCCGCTTTGTTTGTATGCAGTTTGGGTGTTGGCCCCCGATGGCGGTTTGCCTTATATTTATTTCGATTTTTAGAAGACGGTTGAAACCGAGTCTATACAGAAACCGGGCGGTTGAAACCGCGTCTATACAGACAAAACCCACCTCCGTGGGTTGAAGAAACCGGGCGGTTGAAACCGCGTCTATACAGACAAAACCCACCTCCGTGGGTTGAAGAAAATGTTGTATAAATGCGATTTCAACCGCCGATGTTTATTTGATAGGAACACCAGTCACTCCAGCTACCGACATAGAGTTTAGCATCGGGAATTCCCGCGATTTCTAAGGACAATAAATTTACGCAAGCTGTCACCCCGGAACCGCAGTAAACGATGATTTCCTCGGCTTTTTCTAATTCCGTCCACCGCTGTTTTTGTTCGGAGATCGATCGCACTTTTCCAGTTTCATCCGTCACCCCTTGCCAAGGATAGTTAACAGCACCCGGAATGTGACCTGCAATGGGGTCGATCGGCTCCCGCAAGCCCTCGTATCTCTCACCTTCTCGCGAATCAACCAAAACCCTCTCCGGCAAGTCTTTCCGCTGTTTTACAACCTCAATATCAACCGCCAGATCCGGCTGCAATTCCACCACGAATTTACCGTCGCGGCGATCGGGCAAAACATCTGTTACCGGATATCCCGCCGCCTTCCAAGCACTGAAACCGCCGTCTAACAAAGCAACTTTGCTGTGTCCCATATATCGCAACAGCCACCACAAACGAGACGCAAAAGCCAGCCGCGAATCGTCATAAACTACGACCAAAGTTTCTGATGAATTAATCCCGATCGCGCTCAATTTATCAGCTAATTCTATAATATTTGGCAGCGGATGTCTGCCGCCGTGTGTGCCAACTGCACTCGCTAGATCCCGGTTTAAATCTAAATAGAAAGCTCCGGGAATGTGACTTTCTTGATATTGTTTTTGTCCCAATTCTGCGTCAGCGAGGGCAAACCGACAGTCAATAATTACAACTTGCGGATTTTCATTGGTGGCCAACCATTCAGGCGAAACGATTAAATTATTCTCATTCATAACTATGCAAATTTGTGTTTTATCTACAGTCTTGGACTTGCTAATTCATACTGCGCCATGTGTACCTTACCGCTTCTCTGGTTCGGCTTTTTCGGAAGTGGATTTCTTAGGAGTTGCTTTTTCTGGTTCGGCTTTTTCGGAAGTAGCTTTTTTCGGAGTTGCTTTCTCCGAAGTTTCTTTTTCGGAATTAGCTTTTTTCGGAGTTGCTTTTTCCGGTTTTGCTTTTGTGGCTGTTGCGGGAGTTGGCTCTAGGGGAGGTGGATTTACTGCTGATTCTTGAGCATAAAGCAGATATTTTTGATACTCGATTACTTTTGTCTGAGCTAGTTGATTGTTGACGCTGGATACGGGTACTCTTCTCATCAACGATACCGCTTCTTGCCAGTGATCGACAACGATCGCCCAATCTTCCTTCGTTTTTGCCGATCGCCCTAACTCTGCTGCTTTAACGGCGCTGTTAACAGCCTCTCGAAAGGTATCCGGTGCAGTTGCTACTACATTGGCAGTTTCATCTGGATTTTTCCCCGCAGATGCTGGTGGCTCGTTTAAAATTTTACCAACAAACGCCACCACGGCGATCGCCAACATACCCGTTACCAGCCCGACGACAATGAAAGTCGATCGCAACCGGTGCTCAAATGCAGCAAATTCCGGCGATTTATCCTCATCCATATTTGTGCTTTCCGTTTCTGTGCGATCGTCCATATTAGCAACCCCAGTATTTTGCACTGATTCTCCCGCAAAGCTTTGTGGTTCCAAAATGCTGCTCTCCAAACTAAACTCCTGACTCCAAGCAGCCGCAATCTCACCGCTTTCTCGCCCTTCAACCTTCACTTTGTGAATCGAATCTGGCTGCAAATTCGTCAGTTGGCTGCGGACAAAATCAACTAATGTATCTTCTATCGGTACTTGCTCGGCCTCCAGAATTACATCCAAACAGTCACCGTCGAGATTCGCAGAGGCTGCGATCCCTTCAGATTGTAACTTGCTATTGAGCCAAGATGCGATCGCCTGTGGATTTCCCTGCTTGGCAAGTTCCTGAAAATTGATCTCTGTCATAGCTGGACATCTGATAATGCAGAAAGGAAGAAGGAAGAAGGAAGAAGGAAGAAGGAAGAAGGAAGAAGGAAGAAGGTATGAAAGGCTACGCGAGCGGCTAAAAAGAAGGAAGGAGGAAGGAGGAAGGAGGAGGAAGAAGCAACTAATAGTTTTTTTAGCTGAAAACACCATAACTGAAATTCAACGAATAGTATAATCTATCTCGGTAAATCCAAGCTGACAGATCCAAATTATCACTCTCGATCCCCCTCGTATCCCTTGGGGAAGGACTTCAGTGCTTACTACGAACCTGAGTTAGGCTCTTAGTAAGGACTTCAGTCCTCAGAAATTTGATACCTCGCCCGGAGCTCTATCTACCCCAGCGACATCAAGTCAAACCGCAAGCGTAGCGTCTCAAACGGACATCCGGCTGCAAAAAGACGCCGCACACCCGAATTCGAGATTGGAGATTAAAAAATTGTGCGATCGCACTACCATCGACGGACAGCGAGTGATATCATCAGTTTGTCAATATTCTAGTTTTTATAGCAAATAGCTCGATCGCACAATGATAGCAATAGCAATCTTAGCTGCTGGACGCGGCACGCGCATGAAATCTGACTTGCCCAAAGTTCTACACGAATTGGGCGGGCGAACCCTAGTTGAGCGAGTCCTCGAAAGTTGTCAAGAAATTCAAATTTCCCGGCGACTTGTTATCGTCGGTTATCGAGGAAAACTCGTTCAACAATCACTGATAGGAGGTCAAGAAATACCAGAGAATCCTGAATCTCCTCCCCTAGAATTTGTCGAACAAACCGAACAATTGGGAACCGGTCACGCCATCCAGCAATTGCTGCCTCACTTAAAGGGATTTCAAGGAGATTTGCTGGTCTTAAATGGCGATGTACCTTTGCTGAGGGCAGAAACTATCAAACAATTGATGGCAATTCACACACAGCACAAAAACTCTGCTACTATATTGACAGCTAATTTGCCAAATCCTCAAGGATACGGGCGAGTATTTACCGACAGTCAAAACTTAGTTCAGCAAATTATCGAAGACCGCGACTGCACGAAAGAGCAAAAGCAAAACCAGCGAATTAATGCAGGTGTTTACTGTTTTCACTGGCCGCATTTAGAGAAGATTTTGCCAAATTTGAAAGCAGACAATGACCAAAAAGAATATTACCTAACTGATACGGTAAGTATTCTCTCTCCGGTGATGGCGGTGGATGTTGAAGATTATCAAGAAATCTTGGGAATTAACGATCGCAAACATTTAGCCACAGCTTCCGATATTTTGCAAACGCGGGTAAAGGATAAGTGGATGAAAGCCGGCGTGACGCTGATCGATGCCAACAGCATCACGATCGACGATACCGTAGAGTTGCAGCCGGAGGTGGTAATTGAACCGCAAACGCATCTGCGGGGTAAAACTTCGATCGCCTCTGGGAGTCGCATCGGCCCCGGTAGTTTGATCGAAAACAGTCAAATAGGGGAAAATGTGACTGTGCTTTATTCGGTAATTTCTGATAGTATTGTGGCGGAAAATTCGCGAATTGGGCCTTACGCACACCTGCGGGGACACGCGCAAATAGGGGCGAACTGTCGCGTCGGCAATTTTGTAGAATTGAAAAATACTCAAATTGGCGATCGCACTAATGTTGCTCACTTGTCTTATTTGGGCGACGCGAATTTGGGAGAAAAAGTCAACATCGGTGCTGGGACAATTACCGCCAATTACGACGGCAAAAATAAGCACAAAACTCAAATAGGCGATCGGACTAAAATCGGTGCCAATAGCGTGCTGGTGGCACCAATAACTTTGGCAGAAGATGTTACCGTAGCGGCGGGTTCTGTAGTTACAGAAGATGTGCCGAATGACTGTTTAGTAGTTGCCCGATCGCGGCAAGTTGTCAAACCTGGTTGGAAGTTAAAAGAACCGGAAAAATAACATTATATGTGCGCACATTCTTCTGTAGGGTGCGCAATGCGCACCGGCTAGTCTTGTAGAGTGCGCCCATCGCACCGGCGGGTTAACCTATGTCGGTGCGATCGGCGTGAAAGTCAACCGGTGCGCAGTGCACACCCTACAAACTACCAAAGTTCAATAGTGCGATCGCGCGTGCAGATAGTTGTTAATCGCTTTGGCGATTTTTGCTTGCTCATAGGGGTTCATAGTGTGGGGCAGAGATATGCGAGAACCGCCAGAAACTAACAATCTGACTTCGTACCAAATGTCATGCTCCCGATCTTTGGTGCGATCGACTTCCACCCCATAAATCTCGCACAGAGAGTGTTGAATGACTTTACGTACCAACAAACCCCGCTGTTTGACAGTCAAAGTGTTTAAAGTTCCATCGAAGCTGTAGGTTTCATTATTTCCCAACAGGAGGGCTGCGACTCCCGCGAGCAAAAATATACCTCCTGTCCATCCCAGCCAGCGATCGTCTTGACTTAAGCGCAGCAACCGACGTTTTGCATTTTTAACAAAAAAATTGATATCAGAAGCAGCAGCCTCTTTATTCCCCCAGTTAGTCGAGTTAGGAGTAAAAGGAACATCGCCAACACTCGTCAAAAGCACGACTCTGCTTTTATACCCGCAGCTTTGAACTTTCGCCCCCCGCAAAGAATCAAGCTGAATTTCTTGGATGTTCGAGCCCAGTAAATTCGATCGCACAATCTGACAACTTCCTTGTTTTTGCTGCAATCGCTGGCAGATCAGGGTAGCTGCATGATAGTGAAAAGCCAGAGATATCAGCCCGCAGGTCATGAATAAACAACTGTAGAACCAAAAATCAAATATGTTTTGAGTCTGAATGATTAGTTCACTTGCTGTGTGCTTGATTATTTTCATTTAATTCACCCTTTTATTCCTAAAACGATGCTACAAATCCACTTCCCGATCGAGCTATAGCGAATTGTTAAGTTATATATTATTTGAGGTTCGAGGGAGCGAAAGTATTTGTTATTCTACCCATAAGTTACGCTATTAAAGTGCGATCGACTTAATTTTTTAACCTAGATATTCGGGCTATACTCGCAGACTAGCCCAAAAATTGATGCGTAACTGCGATTATACCCAATCCGCGTGAAAAACCCCTCGCTCTTACCGGGCGGTTGAAACGCATCCCAAACTTTCCTTTCGTTCTAGGCCAGAAGCACTAAAGAATCAAGGGGGTATTTAAGTCGGATTTTGTATTACTCATAGATTAGCTTAAATATTTCTCGCCTACAATTAATGTCGCGAGTTTACTTGCGCCTTGGTTGGATGTAGGCTGCGGCGTGGCGAACAATCTTAAATAAACGCATCAAAACGTTGAAAAATTTGAGCAATTAGAGCTTTAGCTACCATCAACAGCTTTAGCAAAGAAATATGAGACTGTGCGCGTCAAAATAACACAATTCTCTCATTTTTAATCCCGTTAGCTGACTGGCGCGATGCTAAATTCAGATACTCGCAAATCAAGTCAACAATTTTTTGCTGTTCTTTGCCGCTCGCATTACTTCCCAAACAAACGCGATCGCCCCCCAACATCAACAAATCAACATAGTAGCTGAGATTCCCCTCGCTATCTGCTATTGCGTCTAATTCCACCGCACAAATATTGCGAGTTGAGCGTTGTGTAACACGATTCAGCCACAAACCCCGTCGTTTAACAGTCATTTTGCCACAACTTTTATCAAAAACATAGATTTCATCTATTGCGCCGTCCAACAAACACAGCGAAAACAACAAAAATATACCTCCACCTATCCAATTTGACGCAAAAATAATCAGCAATAAGCCAATTACTATGAAAGGAGAAATCAATAACAAACCATCCCAGAATGTACAAGTTTGAATTGTTAGTTGATTGGGTGTTTGTTTTATAAGTTTCATGAAAGATATTCCTAAAAATTAACTTGCCAATACTGTAAAAAATATCGCACCATAAATCATTTCTCCTAAATTATTAAGCTTTAGAAGATGTTCGGTGTTTTTAATGACTTTCATATTAGGTATCAACTCCCGTTTAATTGATTAACATATTTTGCAGAATTTTCCAGATCGGTTTTGAGATCGGTGTATTTATTCAGACGGATCGCCGGTTGAGGTAGCTGCGAATTAAATCAGCCATTTTTTGTTGTTTTTTATGATTCAAACTACTACTTAAAAAGAGGCGATCGCCCCCATTGGTTAGCAAATACACCTTGCATAAGATACCATTTTCGGTGTGTTTTGTTTCTAATTCGACTTCTGAAATTTCAGCGAGCGAGCGTTCAGAAACTTCATTCACCCATATTCCTTTTTTCTTCATAGTTAAGGTACTTGCATTTTTGTCAAAAATGTAAGTTTCAACAATAAAAGAACGCAATACACCAGAAAAGACTCCAAAACCAATAACTAAAAACAAGCTAGGAAAAAGCATTATCCCAAAACTTAATAACCGATTATCTTTTTCTATCACCAACCCTCCGGTCGAGGTTTGTATATATTTATTGAACGAATTTGCATCCTCGGTACTTTGATTGGCTAGCAATAATTCCCCTTCCTTCGTCACCAAAAATACATGGTTCACAGTCATGGGGTTGCCATCACTATCAGTAGTCTTGCTTGTCTCAAATCTAGCTCCCTGGACTTGCTCGATCGAGATTAATTCGCCTTGCTTTAACCCCATAAAACTCGATCTACTGAGTTCGCAAGTTGCGATTTTTGGCTCAATTTTGTTGCAGGAAAGTCTTTCCACTCCAGCAGATGCCATAATCAAGAGCATCATAAATAAAGGTATTCCTGAAAATCCCGTTACCCATACTGTAGGAGATATCGCACCATAAATCATTTCTCCTAAATTATTAAGCTTTAGAAGATGTTCGGTTTTTTTGATAACTTTCATCTTAGGTATTAGCTCCCGTGTAATTAATTGAAATTTTTTACAAAATTTTGCAGAGTTTTGACTGAAAAATTTAGTTTTCCTATGATTTCTACAGAAAAGCTCTTAACTACAATTATTAAACAGTTTTCTTTTCAGGTCAATTCATATAATTCATTAATTAAATTCATAAAAGTCATAATTATTGTATGTTGAGGGCGGGCAAGATGCCTAACTCCTACTCCCCACAAGAGTTTATTCAAACTTGGCTGTAAAGTTTAGATGTCGGATAATTAGGACTTAGATAAAACCCATAAACCGGACTTTTTACTGAATCTGCGGATTACAACGAAGTATTTTTGCAAAAAAACCCGGTTTGGTTTCTTCAGTCGGAGTGTATCCAAGACTGCATCTGAACCTCACTTTCCCAGCATTCCCCAATAAGCCGCGCCGTAAAGTTGAGCAGCCTGCATAGCTTCTTCGTCACAGCCTTGAGCTTTGAACAAAGTCTCGGCCTGTTTTAGATAGCCCATTGCTTGTTCTTTATTTTTTGTTTTGTCTTGAAGTATCAAAGCTAATCCCAATCTCAGGTGAGCATCAGCATCATTAGAATCACTTTTGATTGCAGTTTCCCAGTGGGTAATTTCCTCTGCTATAGTCTCCCATTTAAGTTCGTTAGAGTTGTCTGTGGGAAAGCCATCAAGACCGTAATTTCGGATATCCAAAAATGTCGCAATGACTTCGGCTTTTTTGTGCTTGCTTCCTAAACCAGTGCTGAAGGAAGAAGTTAGAGGAACACGTTGCTTACCTGAGTGCAACACAAGACAGACACGATAGGTATTGCTCTCGCTACTTGACATTTCCTGTATTTCCACACCTGAAATATCTTGAAGTAGGTGTTTGATAAGTTTCGTCTTGGCAATGAGTGGTTTATGCCGCTTGATAGTCAGATGACCGAGATTTTTGTCAAATGTAATTGTCTCAATCTCTACGAATATCATCAACAGCAAACCAACTACAGCAAATAAATAAACGAAAAAACTGCCAGAAGACAAACCCCCAAACAAACCGACCAATAAAAAACTCCCCCCAACAAATAGCTGTATCCAAAATGCGAACATTTCTACGAATTTTAGTTTATCTGATGTCTGTTTCATGATTTTATGTTTAATCAATTTCAAGTGAATGTGTATGTGGGTTATTTAGCCTTTGCTTGGACGATCCTCTTCGAGGGCTTCGCTAACGCGCTTTTGGTATTTTCAATAGCCTTGACAGCATAAGCATCGCCAGGACGCACCTGCAAAGCTTTGTTAAAATGGATTAAAGCCGTTGGATAGTCTCGCTGCGCGTAGTAGACATAGCCGAGTTTCATCGATTGTTTGAACTCATCTTTGCTATCGGGTGCTAGAGAACTTTGAGAAGATAGCCCAGAACTCGGAGGTGATTTTTGACTTGGTGATGGAGAAGTGTTAAGATCCCCAGGAAAAGAAGAGGGCGATGGATTGTTATTTTTTAGTTCTTGATTCAGCTCAGAATCCGGGCTGTTTGTAAAATTTGCGCCATAAAATACTGAAGTAGTAAGACCTCCCAAAATAAACATTAGCAAGCCAGCACATTGAATCAAGAAAGTTTTTCTAATTTGTTGATTGCTCCAATTTTTGATATAAAAAACTAAGGCAGCACAGGGTACAATTAAGTAAAGCACTCCCCAAAAAGTTTCCTGTCCGAAAGCTTGAACTAATCCCCAAATATAGCCAACAAGACTTAAAATCAAACCGAGGCCAAAAAATAAGGCGATCGCAATACCAGGCATTTTGTTTCTCCGGTTAATGTAGAATTATTTAGCAAACTGTAGAAGTCAGGATTTCCGCAGATTTTTTACCCGAAACTCTTTTGGTTGTTTGCTGTGTTAAAAATAGATTAGCGGTGAAAGCAGTTCGATCGCGCACAGCGAATGTTAGGATTTTGGTTAGGAATTTGACTAGGAACTCGATCGCGACTGCCACAAATGACACCCTCAACCCTCGATCGACCAGAAGAACCTTTTACACGGGCTACCCGCGACTGGGACATCGAAAAGCTTTACACCGACTTGGCCAACGCCAAACTAGAATTTGCCCCGCACACCCGAAGAGGGCTGACACCCGTGGAAAAAAGGCACTTGTGCGGCTTGCTGTGCGGTTGCAGCCCGGCCGAAATTGCGGCACTTCTCAACAAACAAATCAAAGGTGTAGAAGTTGACTTATCCAAAACTTTGTATCGATATATAGAAACGCTGACAAATCGGCCGAGAAATGCCCTCAAAAATTGGAGAGATGCGATCGACTGGCTGGTAATAGCCGGGTATAAAAAACAACCAAAAACCTCATCCGGCGCAACCTTAAAAGCCACCCTCCAGCATTCAGACAGCATTCTATCCGCCGCGATCAGTCCCGACGGAGAATTACTCGCAACAGGTTCCCACGACAGTACAGTGAAGGTTTGGAGTTTGCACAGCGGGGAACTGTTGCGGACTATTTGCGGACATTCAACAGCCGTATTGCTAGTTGCTTTCAGCCCCGCTAGCAAAACGCTGCTGACTCGATCGCGCGCGGGCACAGTCAAACTCTGGAACCTGCAAAACGGCGAACTGCTGAAGCGCTTAGCAGACGTACACCGCCACGAATCCGTCGCCGTAAGCCCCGACTGGCAAATTTTGGCGATCGGCACCACCTGTGGCACTGTCAAGCTGCAACACCTCAATAGCGGCCAACTGTTGCAAGTTTTGAAAGGCTATCAAGGGGATGACATAAGTGCGATCGCCCTGAGTCCCAACGGCAAAACGTTAATAGCCAGCGGGCTGAATGCAGCCAGCGGTTTCTGTCGCGCCACCGTCACTTTGTGGGAATTGCCGGGGGGAGAAGTGCGGCGAACATTTGGCAGCGAAAATTATGTGGCAATTACTCCCGACAGCCAAACTCTCGTATGTCACGGGAATAAAACGATCGCACTGTGGAATTTGCAAACAGGCGAATTATTGCATTCGCTGCAAACAGGAATTCGCATCACTTCCGCCGCCGCGATTAGCCCGGATGGGAAATACTTTGCAGTGGGCTGTTTTGATGGAACTGTTAGGATTTGGAATCTTCGTGGCGAATTGTTGCATACTTTGGATGGACATTCTAGCCCTGTGTCGGCGGTGGCGATCGGGCAGTTGAGCGAAACTTTGGTTAGCGGCAGCGATAATGGTACTGTTAAACTTTGGCAGTTGCGAATTTAATAAATTACCTATTAAATATCGGGGGATGGTGCGCAGTGCGCACCCTACGAATCACTCATTAAACATCTAGTTTGTAGGGTGTGCACTGCGCACAGTTTGACGAAGAATCACTAATTAAATATCTAGTTTGTATGGTGTGCACTGCGCACAGTTTGACGAAGAATCACTAATTAAATATCTAGTTTGTATGGTGTGCACTGCGCACAGTTTGACGAAGAATCACTAATTAAATATCTAGTTTGTAGGGTGTGCACTGCACACCGGTTGACTTTATAGCGTGCCACCTAAGCATCGGTTAACTAAGGGGATGGTACGCAGTGTACACCCTACGAATTATCAGTAAGGTTCGCACTGCGCACCATCGTAATTACCAATCAAGATCGGGTTTTGTTACGGAAAATCAAACCGCTTTTCTAAGCAACAAAAACCAACGTTCCTTTGTTTGCTTCCAAAGTATCGCCCATTTGCGTACCGTTGTGAAAAGCACCGAGAATGATCTCGCTAGTTTTGCCGATCGCGATCGCACCGCTAGCATCAATCCCGATCGCACCAAAATCTCGTTTGCGATCGTCAGCTTCCGCAAAAGAACGCTCAAAAGCAGCCTTCAAACTCAAACCATCCGTTACCCGAATCACAATTCGCGCCGCTAAACACTCATCCATGATGTGCTCGCCGATACCCGTACAGCTAACCGCCGCATTGCCCGTCGCGTAATTTCCCGCCGGCATAGCAGAGTCGCTAACCCGCCCGATGCGCTCAAAACCCTTACCGCCAGTCGATGTTCCAGCAGCCAAACATCCCTGAGTATCCAAAGCTACAACTCCGATCGTGCCAACACCCGCAGGTTCCGCCACCACATTAGCCATTGCTCTGTTAAAATTACCTTGACGTTCCTGCATCCACTCGTGCAAACGCAAATCCGTCATCGGATCGTAAATCGGCAAATGAAGTTCTCGCAGCAATTCCGCCGCACCATAATCTGATAGTACGCGATCGTCCGAAGTCTGCAAAAACTTAGCAAGTTCGATCGGATTTTGCACACGAGCAACATTAATCGCGCCACTGAAACGCTGAGCCAAACCGTCCATCAGCGAAGCACTCATCCGAATTTGCCCGTCCGACTGTACCACAGAACCCGTACCGGCATTAAATCGCGGGTCATCTTCCAACAACCGACAGCCCTGCACGACTGCATCTACGGCACTTGCACCGTCTTTCAGCAGCGGATAAACTGCCTCCAAAACATCGTAAAGCGATTTGCGCACCGCTTCAATTCCGCCCTTGCTTTGCAGACAACTACCGGCACCGCCGTGAATAACTAGCTTTGGTTCCACCTGTTGCGATGCCATACTTTAACCTAAAATTTTTCCTTTGCAATTTTAGCCTCAGTTTGGCAAATAGCAAGACATTCTTAATTTTCTGTACTATTGCGGCGACGGCGACAGCGATCCGAACAGTATTTTACCTCATCCCAGCAGTCGGCCCATTTTTTGCGCCAAGTAAAAGGTCGATCGCACACAGGACACATCTTCGTCGGTAAATCGGACTTCAATCGCTGCTTAGCCATGCTAATTTTGACAATACGTCATCTTAAATTATCTGCGTTAATCTGCGTTAATCTGCTTAACAGTTGACAGTTGACAGTTGACAGCGAAGTTTTTAGGCAGGGGATTTAAGCCCCAGCCTAAAAACAATCCACCTAAAGGTGGGCGCTTAAATCCCCTGTGATGCAGGTTAATCTGCATTAAATCTGCGGTTTCTCTATAATTCCAAGATTTATGCAATAACTCTCAATTCAGCAAAATATCTCCCAGTAAAAATGGTCGCAACGGCATTAGCCAACATCCGAATAGTCTTAGTCGAACCCGCAGGGCCATTAAACGTGGGTTCAGTAGCCCGCGTCATGAAAAATATGGGTTTGCGCCAATTAATTTTGGTAAATCCCCAGTGCGATCATTTAGGGGAAGAAGCCCGATTGATGGCTGTGCGCGCTGCTGACATACTGGAAACGGCGAAGGTTGTTGAGAGTTTGCCTGCTGCTTTGGTAGGATGTGTCAGGGCGATCGCAACTACAGGAGATGATGGTCGATCGCACCCAATGCAGCTAGAAGCACCAGCAGATGCCTTACCTTGGTTGCTAGAAGCCCCCAGCGCCCTAATTTTTGGTCGAGAAGACTGTGGATTGACTAACAGCGAATTAAACCGCGCCCAGCGCTTGATTCGGATTCCCAGCAGCGATGCTTACACTTCCCTAAATCTTGCACAAGCTGTGGCTATTTGTTGTT
This sequence comes from Microcoleus sp. A6-C6, assembly GCF_036705955.1. Taxonomy (NCBI): domain Bacteria; kingdom Bacillati; phylum Cyanobacteriota; class Cyanophyceae; order Oscillatoriales; family Microcoleaceae; genus Microcoleus; species Microcoleus sp. A6-C6. The sequence continues at coordinate 52,742 of NZ_JAUBVR010000004.1, forward strand.
ATGAGTTGTATCGCGAGGAAGGTTTCCGAAGGAAGAAGGAAGAAGGAAGAGGGAAGAAGGAAGAAGGAAGTTCGGTAACAAATTCTGTAACGGATTTAACAGATACAAGGAATAAGGAAGAGGCAATATTTTCCCAATCCCCCCCTCTCCCCCTCTCCCCCTCTCCGAATCCCCCCCTCTCCCAATCCCCCCCTCTCCCCCTCTCCCCCTCTCCCAATCCCCCCCTCTCCCCCTCTCCCAATCCCCCCCTCTCCCCCTCTCCCAATCCCCCCCTCTCCCAATCCCCCCCTCTCCCCCTCTCCCAATCCCCCCCTCTCCCCCTCTCCCCCTCTCCTCCCCCCAACAGTGCTCCCTTGGAAAATTTAGAGGGATATTACCAGCAACTAGAAACGCTGCTGCTGAAAATTGGCTATTTGCAGCCGCACACAGCAGCAAGTCGGATGGAAAAATTTCGGCGTTTGTACAATCGCGCTTATCCGACAGTGGATGAAGTCGCCATGCTACGGGGCGTGATTCGTCAAACAGAATGGGGATTAAAAAGTTATCCGCGATCGCCAGTTTCTGATATTCTTGATGGGGCTCTGCCCGAAAATCCAACGGATACTTAGGGCAAATGGTGATAATTTGGGATGTGAGATTAACAATTTTTGGTGACAACTTGACCTACCCACTTGTCACCAAAGAAACCGGGTTTCTTGACTAAAAACCTACGCTTTAAGGTAATTTCCCAGCAATCAACCCGGTTTTTGATACCACGGGTGCGTTTGGGATCAATCCAAAATCTCAAATCCAAAATCTCAAATTGATTGGCTGGTAAGCTAAAAAATCTTAAACTTAAACTTTACAGTGTACAAGGAGTAAGACGTGGCAGAGCGGTTTCCCAAACGATCGATATTATCAGTGATGTCCTCGCTGGCCTCTGCCGACTCCGGCCCAAAGCCGCCTAAATCCGGCAAAGCAAGTCAGTCTGGCAAATCCGGTAGCCGCCGCCCTCCTCAACCGCCAAACGGCCCGGAAATTCCAACATCAGAACCTGCGACTTTCCCACCACAACCAAGCCGCAGCAAGAGAAGTAGAGCCAATACTCCCGCACCTACCGCCGCAGAATTGAGCGCGCAGGACTTTTTGTCAAATCCCCAATCGGCGATTAATCCCAGAAAACCCCGAACTACCAAAACTCCCCAGTCGAAGACTCGCCAACCGCGTAAAAAAGGCCTCGCTGCTGTGGATATGTTCGTTTTTCCCGAACCGACTTCTCCTGTCAGCACTCCCGCCAGCAATCCCATCAGCGAAACCCAAACTACAACTCCCCTCGCACCTCGAAAAAGTCGAGCCAGCACACCACCAGAGAGCATTCCAGACTCGGTAATAGCCCCCAAGCTCAAAAAAGCTCCCGTGCCGAAGCCACGCTCGCAATCGAGCCAGAGACCGGGCAAACGCTCTGCAACTCGGAACGTGCCACCGTTGGTATACGCTACTCGGTTGCTGATTTTGGGAGTTGGGATTGCGGTGATTTGCGGTACGCTGCTGTCAGTGGTAAATGCTGTGAGTCGATCGAGTGTAGCGACACAAGAAACGCCCGCAGGCAAGAACCCAGCCGATAGCGCAATTGCAGCCCCAGCCGCCCCAGAAGCATTGCAATTGAATCAAGAATTAGCAGCTTTGAAAACGGAAGTTCAGGTTTTAGCAACAGAAAATCCTACTTTGACAGCAGGAATATTTCTAGTTGATTTAGATAGTGGAAGCTACCTAAATTTTAACGGCGATACTCCTTTTGCTTCAGCGAGCACAATTAAAGTGTCAATTTTAGTAGCTTTTTTCCAAGCAGTAGACGAGGGCAAAATCCAGTTAGATCAGATGTTAACGGTGAAGCCGGAAAATATTGTGGGCGGTTCTGGAGATATGCAAGATGACGGGCCTGGTAAGAAATATTCGGCTTTGGAAGTTGCCAGAAAAATGATTGTGATCAGCGATAATACGGCGACAAATATGATGATTGAGTTGTTGGGAGGTGCTGAGGTTTTGAATCAGCAATTTGCCAACTGGGGATTGAGGGCGACGGTGTTGCGAAATAAGTTGCCGGATTTGGAGGGAACGAATACTACCAGCCCGAAGGATTTGATCAATATCATAGCCCAGATCGATCGCGGAAATTTGGTTTCTGTCAAATCGCGCGATCGTATTTTGCAAATCATGCGCCAAACTAAAAACGATACTTTGCTACCGAGAGGCTTGGGCGAAGGAGCAGTGATTGCTCACAAAACGGGCAACATAAATACAATGCTAGCCGATGCAGGGATGGTGGATTTGCCAAACGGTAAGCGTTATTTAGTAGCGGTGATGGTGAAGCATCCGGCGGAAACAGAGAAACCAGCTCAAACATTGATTCGGGATATTTCTAAAATGACTTACCGCTATTTGAACGATGGGGAAACGCCCGCAGATTCAAAAGTGAAAATTAAAAATTAATTGATTCACTGTAAAATTGGTTTGAGGAAAACCGGGCGAATGGAATTCGCGGCTACACAAACAAAACCCGCCTCCGTGGGTTGAAGAAAACCGGGCGAATGGAATTCGCGGCTACACAAACAAAACCCGCCGACGCGGGTTGAAGAAAACCGGGCGAATAGAATTCGCGTCTACAAAAACAAAACCCGCCGACGCGGGTTGAAGAAAACCGGTAAAAATTATATTTTACGTTATTTTCTTGAGTCCCTCTGATCTCGGACATCGTTTGTGTAGACGCGGTTTCAACCGCCGTATTCTCTATTCCGGGTATGTTAGCGCAAGCCCTGTAGAGTTTAGAAACTATAAAGAGTTTGTATTATGAAACTAAACACCCGACTGACTTGTTTGATAGCGCTTTCAACCTTAGCTGTTGGAGTCTCCCCCGCCTTGAGCAATCCCCTTCGCTCTTCTCAAAGTCAACTCACCGATATTACAGTTATTTCCAATAACATCGAACTGAATCGAGCCAAAAACTTAGCCCGTCAAGCAGCAGAAAATGCTAACGGAGGTTTGGGACAATATCGAGCCGAAGCATCGATGCACGGTGCATCAGCAGAATCGCCTTTTGTTGACAACGGCGATGGTACTTGGACATTTACTTTTCAAGGTTACAAACCCGGTTCGTCTGTCTATACGGTAGAGACGGTTGTTACTGTTTCCCAAGATGGAAGCATCACAGTCAATTACAACGGGCGCATTCGTAGCTCTAACTAATTTTAACCATGCTGGGGAAAGTTGCGATCGCCAATCCTAGAATTATTTTAGTCGATTTGGGCGATCGCACTCTCAGTCAATTTTAGATTTACAGAGATTCAAAACTAGCAGTAAAGCCCTCTAAAGTCAAGCATTCTTCCATAAAATCCTCTACATCATTGACATTCTCAATCTGATATTCCATGATCCGTTCACCGTCGCCTTTCATCTTTTTGGAAGAAAGAGGCGTAGCCGGATATTTGTCAGCAATGACTTTGAAAGCTTTGGAATTGAGAGTCCAGCTTTCCGCAGAACATTTAATGATTAACAGCCACATGATAAAATTCCTCCTTTGGTTTGGTTGACTAATAGTGTGAAACAGATTGTGCCACGATCGGGTAAAGGTGAGGTGCGATCGGATATTATTTTTTGGATTTTGGATTTAGCCACCAAGGAAACCACCTATGGGAGGGGTATCATAAGATAAATCACAATTACGTATCTTCAACTTTATGAGATACCACATCATCCCCTATAACCCCAAACTTAAGGAATTTGCTCGCCAGTTGCGCAACAATATGACCCCAGGCGAGATCAGTCTTTGGAAATATGTCAAAGGCAAACAAATCATGGGCTATGATTTCGATCGCCAACGGCCTATCGATGAATTCATAGTAGACTTTTACTGCAAACAATTAATGCTGGCGATCGAGATTGATGGATCTTCCCATGACAGTGAGGAAGCGCAAAAGCGCGATCGAGAACGACAATCTCGGTTGGAATCGCTTGGCGTGAGATTTTTGCGCTTTACAGAACAAGATGCAAAGTATCACGTTGAAGGTGTTCTAGAGGTTATTCAGGGTTGGATTTTGCAGAATGGATACAACCCAATCCCGCTCAAAGGCCGAGGCGGAAACACACCCCCAGCCCCTTTCTAGAGGA